>DUEN01000189.1 GCA_011176545.1 Caldilineae bacterium
CCCATTGGGACATGGGATACAGCCCTCCCGCGGGCGGTTGCGCGTTCGTGACTACCGGCCGGCCTGCCTTGTCCAGTAGCGCCAGGACGATCTGATCATCCTGGCCGGGCGATCGATTGGCCCGCCAGAGCAGGCGAACCCCCAATCGGTTCCCTGGGCGGGCCTCGGCCGGCGGCGGATCGTAGCGGACGAGCTGGATCCCGTCGTCGAACCCGGCGGCCGCGCGGTGGGCGAATTCAGGCCAGGCTGTCTCCGGCCAGGCATTCGGACGCGCCACGGTCACCGGGCCAAGCCGCACGCGGTTCCCTCCCACGCCCCAGATCGGGTCGGACACGGCCAGGGTCGCCATGCTGGAGGCGTCGTACACGGTTACGTCTAGGAAGTAATCGCCCGGCGGCACACCCAGGGGCATGACCAGACGCACGGGCTCCTGGATGATCTCGCCGCGCGCCCACCGGCTCGTCGGATAGAGCGGACCGCCCAGCAATTGATCCGCCTGAGCCCATCGCCGCCCCTGCGCATCGAACAGCCCCAACGAGACGCTGTAATCCACCCTCGCCTCATCGCTTCCCGGCTTCGCCCACCACTGCCAGTATAGGGTCACCCACAGGGCTTCGCCCGCTGCCGTCCGCATCTCGGGGGCGTCGTATCCCTGGAACAGGAGCACGTCATCGCCGAAGAACGCCCCCACCGGATAAGAGGGCTCCGGCCCCTCGAGTCGGGGTGCCCGGTGTGTGCGCCATCCCTGGACTCTGGCGTTGGCCTCGCCGGTCAACAGCCGCTCATCGAATAGCAGGCCGTGCTCCTCCAGCCAGGCACGTATCCTCCCCTGGGGGTCGGTCACCGTGTCGTAGATCCGCAGCACCCAGACGCGGGGATGGTGGCGGAACAGTCGCCTCAGCGCGGCCTCCGCGTCCGGCCAGGGCATGGCGAAGAAGTCGGCCTCCGGATCCCCCCATCCCAGGTTCGGATCCCCATCCACCGTGCCCGTGAGCACGATGACGGCACCCTGGCCGTGGGGGACGCCCTCCTCTGGATAATCCGTCAGCCGCCCCTGCCAGGCGACGGGGCCCCGATAGTAGTAGCGAAAGGCGGTGTAGACATAACCCGCGTTGATGAGCACCACGTCGTCCGGCCCCATGCGCTGGGCGATGTACTGCACGCCGCCGCGCAGGTCATCGGCGGCGTAAGCCGGATCGGTCCAGAACCGATGAAGGGAGAACCCGGCGGCCGCGACGTAACCGATCAACAGGGTCCCCACCGCTATGGCTCTCAACGCGCGTTCCCGTGGGCCTAGGATCTCTCCGAAGCGGCGTAGCCCCCACGCCAATACAATGTAGAAGGGGCCCGCGTACAGGAAGACGTACCGCACGTGGAACAGCGGCGTGATGAAGGAGAGGAGGTAGATGGCGATGATGGGGATGAAGGTATAGCTCGCCAGCAGCCCGCGCGCGGCGTTCGATAGCAGCCTGCGCCGAGGCTCCTCTCGGCCCGGCCACAGAGCGAGCAGGTAGATCGCCGCGGCGATCAGCAACGGCAGCCACGCCCGCGCGGGCTCTACGGACTGGCCCAGCACGAGCGCCGACCAGGAATCGCGCAACACGGCCCAGGCCCCGGTGAACGATCGCCAGGGGGGCACGGGCGGGTTCGTGGCCTGACGGTAGAAGATGGGAAGCCACGGGAGGTAGAGGACGAGCGCGGCGGCCTGGGCGCCCGCCCATCGCCACCATCGAGCGTCCATCTCCGGGGCCCGGCGGCGGCGCCACAGCCAGTACGCCAGGACGAACAAGTTCTCCGCGATGAGGAGGAACGCGAAGTAGTACAGCGTGTACAGCCCGGCCGCGGCGGCCACCACCCAGACGAGCCACGCCCGCTTCCAGCCTCTGGCTCTCTCACCCCACAGCCGCACCAGCGCGCCCAGGGTGATCATCCCCAGGAACGAGCCCAGGGTGTACATACGCACTTCCTGGGAATACCAGACGTTAAACGGGGAGATGGCGACCAGGAAGGCCGCCAGCAGCCCCGTCGCCGGGTCGATCAGCCGACGGGCGATCTCATAGGTGATGGCGATGAGCAGCATGCCCCAGAACACGGAGACGAACGCCAGGGCGAATTCGCTGTCGCCGACGAGGCGGGTCCAGAAGTGCAGCAGGAGATAATACAGAGGAGGGTGGATATCCCGGGATGTGTGGGCGATGAGCCGCGCCGGGGATTCGGAGGCCAGGTATGCGCTGACCGTCTCATCGTACCACAGGCTCTGCGCGCCGAGCTGATACAGCCGTAGGAGGAATCCTCCCAGGAGGATCAGGCTCAGTAAAGCGCGGCGCTGTCCGATGGTGCCCGTCTTCATGGGTCCCCTGTAGCCTGCAGATAAGGGCACAGACATCTTGGGCATAGCATGGTTTTTTCGGTGAAGGAAACCCCGATCCTGGGCGGCCCTTGTGGGCATTCCCTTAAGCCCATCCTAATGCGACTACCAAAGTGCGTACGCCCCTTCAGATCAGCCGCTATGCCTGAAGCACGTCTGTACGATCGAGATAGGTCAAGGTGTAACGGTGGGCGCCGGCTGGCACCTGCTCCACGAACTCGGCGAAGGGGGTGATGACCTCCAGGCGGAAGGGATGGACACATTCGACCTGCACCTGCACACCGGCCTCCCCTTCCTGCTCCGCCACGAGGCTGATGATGTTGTCACCCAGCCGCAGGTTACGCAGGCCCACCGGCAGCTCTCCATCCAGCCGCCAGCGTACCTGCTGGTTCGCGGCGTCCACCTCCAGGCCGATGATCTCCTCGATCAACAGGGCGATGGGGCCGACGCCCGTCCAGCCCACGAAGTCGCCGCGCGCCGGTCGGCCAGGTTGGGACGCGTCGGGCGCGTAGTTCTCCCACACCGTCCCCGTCTCCCGCATGACCGCCATCATGTGATCGAGATGCCTCTCGGTGGCCTGACGCGCCAGATCCCCGAAGCCCGCCTGTCGCAGCCCTTTGATCACCGCGTAGTTGGTGGGAGGCCATACCGCGCCCTGCCAGTAGCCGCCATCGGGGTGATAGGCGGGGTGGTTCGCCGATAGCGTTGGGAATGGGTGCGCCCGCCAGAAACGGGCAGGGTCGCGCAGGACGCTCACCAGGCGTTCGGCCCGATCCGGAGGCACCACGTCGGCGATGAGCGTCCAGAAGGGCGCGATGGTGAGCACGGGCCACGGCTCCAGCTTGCCATCGAGGTCCCAGTAGATGCCCTCTGACTCGTCCCACATGTATCGGTTGATCTGCCGGGCCAGGAAGGCATGCTCCTCGCAGTAGGCCCTCACAGTCTCCTCCGGCTGGCCAAGTGCCTCGGCGATGAGGGCCAGATAGCGCGCGTTGAGCGCCTGCTGCGCGGACATGTCCACCCAGCGCGCCACAAAGCGCGGCGAGTTGTCCATCCCACACCCCAGTTGCGAAGACCAGTAGAGTCCCTCGGGGCCACGCTGGTGGCCTCGCAGCCAGGCGTCATATCGGGCGAGATGGGGCCACACGCGCGCCAGGCGCTCCTTATCCCCGCTCAACTGGTACAGAGCCCACTCGGCCCAGGCGAACAACGGCGGATTGATCGCGTCCGCGCTCCCCTTGGCGAACATGGGGGCGCCGTTACAGCCGCGATACTCCCGGCAGATCCAGCCGTCCTCGTCCTGCTTTTGGTAGAAGTTATCCAGTGAGGGGCCGACCGGCAACAGGTGCCAGGCGTAACGGGCGAACATGATGATGAAGCAGGTGTCCCATTGGAAGATGTTCTCGGAGAAGGCCGCGTCCAGATAGCTCTCCACGAAGCCGTTCTGATCCGTGCCGTGGCGGATGTTCTGGACGGCCAGTTCCCATGCCCGCCAATACATCTCGAGCCATCCGGCACGCTGCGGAGGCAACACGGGCTCAGGCAATTGATCTCGATACGCGGTCCAAGATGACATGTCGCTCCTCCTCTGGATCCCGATCGCCCCGAGTATAGCACATTCTGGACGTCTCACCAATCGGCGCGAAGCTCACCGTTTATCCATATTCTCTCCACAGGTTCTCCACAATCTTCCTTTAAGATGAGGCCAGAACGGCGACGAAGAAAGAAGTCGCCGCAGATTGAAAGAACACTCAATATATAACAACGGAGGTGTAGACATGAAGTTCAACTGGAAGCGTTTAGGTGTGATCACCGCAGTCCTGGCTTTGGTGGGGTTGTTCGTCTTCAACGCCGTGGCCTTCGCTCAGGGGCCGGTGAACGATCCGGCCGGCAGGGAGGGACATCCTGGCCCGGGATTCGGGCTGAGGATCATGGGCCGCTGGGGCGGCTTCGCCAACTCGCCGGTCGCCGTCGCGGCCGATATCCTGGGCATGGATCGTGTCGATCTGGTCGCTGAGCTGCGAGAAGGTAAGAGCATCGCCGAGATCGCTGGCGATCAGTTGGAGGAGATCGTGGATGCCCTGCTGGCCAAGCGCCAGGCCATCCTGAATCAGCTGGTGGAGGAGGGGCAGATCACCCAAGAGCAGGCGGATGCCATCCTGGAATCCATGGAAAGCCATCTCACCGAGCGCCTGAGCCAGCCCTTCGCACCGCGAGGATTCGGTCGAGGCCTGGGCGATGGCCAGGGCAAGGGGCCGCGCTTTATCGATGCCGATGGCGACGGGGTGTGCGACCACTTCGTCGATGAGGACGGTGATGGCGTGAACGACCTGCGAGGTACCTTCCACATGGGCCGAGGCCGGATGGGCGGTCGCTGGTAAGAGAAACGGAGGATCTATCTCAAGAGGCGGGGCGTATAGCCCCGCCTCTTTCATTTGTGCTCACTAAGTAGGGGGAAAATTCCCGGCTGCAGTGTAACATAGCGTCAGATCGAGGCTGTAGGTGGTGCCCAAGGTTCCTCTAGAGCCAGAGACAACAAAGCCAACAATCTGAACGTAGAAAACCCTCGGAGTTACCTGTCAGCAGCATGACAACAAATGTCCCAAGAAGCAGCAAATGACGAAACCGTTTCATTCTCTTCCTTCCTTTCTCTGCCTGAACGGCATAGCAACGACTTGCGGTTCAGCCGCACGCGGAGGCGACTACAGATCCAGCGTCTCGCGAAAGCCCCAGCCACGCGATTCGTCGATCAGATCGATGCGCCGCGGCGTGATGCGTAACACAACATACCGGTCTTGGGGCTGCTCCTGTTCTTCAGGTGACAGATTCCACACCGTCCAATCGGGCGCGTTCCGAACGGCTGCCCTCCCCCGATATTCCAGCCAGCGGGATGTCTCCGCCGCGTCTGTACTCCGCACGATCAGCAGGACTTCGGGATCCCTATCGAGATAGGAGAAGAGTTCGGCCCAGCGAGGTAACAGACATTCGATCTCCAACTCCCGATGACGGTATTGCACCGGTATCAGCCAGGGGCGCCCCCAGCTACACGCGCTGAGCACGGCGGTCTGCCAGCCATCGAGATAACGGGAGATACGCTGCCGCAGTTCGTCGAGCATGAGGATTAGCCTTGATGAGGCATGTTCTGTATAAAAGTCCCCTACACCAGAGAGGGATAGTCGGGCTGCGTCCGGAAGTGCGCCTCTAGTGCGGCCATCACGGCCAGCGCGATGTCCTCGCGCCAGTGTCGGGCGACCACCTGCACTCCCACCGGCAGCCCGGCGCTTCCCTGCTCCACCCGCCGCGCGGTGATCTCGACCAGATCACGCCCTACCGGGCGGTCACTCTCCTCGCCGGGCCGCACCCGCGTCGCGGCGACCACGCCTGCCGGCGCGCCGATCACGTTGTAGGGCAATCCGTAGGTCATCGCCGGGAAGAGGTCCCCGCTGCTGCCGTGGGTGATGGCGGGCAAAGCGCATGGCGGACAGAGGACTGCATCGAAGCCACCCTCCTCCAGCGAGCGGACGAATTGCGCTCGGTACGCGGTGCGTGCCTCCACAATCTCCCAGTACGCTTGCGCGGAGCGGGCGCCTATACACTCGATCATATGCGCCACGTAATTCTGGCCGCGAGCGCGCATGATTCGGGGCAGGAATCTCAACACCCATGGCGGGGTGGACAGGCTCCGCAGCATTTCTTTCATCTGCGGGATCGGCTTCTCGTCCCCCAGCAATCGCTTGAAGTCCTCGCCGCCCCCAGCCGAGGCTGAACCCAGAAAGATCCGCACCGCTTCGGCGGCGTCGGGCGGGGTGAAGGGAGCAACGGTCGCGCCCATTGCCTGCAGAGCCTTGGCGGCCTCCTCCACCGCGCGGCGCAGCGCGGGCGAGGCCGGGAAATAGCCGTTGTCGGTGTAGTAGCCGATGTGCAGATTGCTCACGTCCACCTTCGCCGGATCGGGCCAGGGGACAGGGGGAACCAGGTCGGGCGTGGTCTCCAGGGATGTTTCGGCGAAGATCGCCATCGCTAGCTGCAGGTCGGCCACGGTACGGGCGATGGGACCGGGCTGCGGGATGACGGTCTCCTGTCCCCCGGTGAGCAGATCAGGAGGGAAATCGGCGTTGGAGAGCCGCCAACTGGTGGGCTTGAACCCCTGCACACCGCAGAAATGGGCCGGGAGGCGGGTGCTGCCGCCGTAATCTCCGGCCAGTCCCAGGGGAGAGCCGCCGGCAGCGATGATCGCGCCCTCGCCGCCGCTGCTACCGCCGGGGCTGCGCTTCAGGTTCCAGGGGTTGTTGGAGCGCCCATAGACCCGGTTGTCGCTCTCGAAATTGGACAGCGTCTGAATGATGTTCGTCTTGCCCAGGATGATGGCCCCTTCTTCTCGCAGCTTGGTCACCAGCGGTCCTTCGTCATCGTAGATGTTGCCGACTTTGTTGAGTGCCCCCAGGGTGACCTGCGTTCCGGCCACACGGTACTGCTCCTTGATGGTCACGGGGACGCCGTGCAGCCGGCCAAGCGGCTCGCCGCGGGCCCGTTTGGCGTCGGCCTCAGCGGCTGCGGCGCGGGCCTGGTCGAACAAGGGGATGACGACCGCGTTCAGATCGCCGTTCACTTCCTCGATACGTTGGATGTGTGCTTCGATCACCTCTACGGCAGAGAGTTCGCCAGTGCAGATCTTCTCGGCCAGTTCCGTCGCGCTCAGGTTGGTGATTTCTCCGGTGCGCTGTTGCTCCATTTGCAGCATGATGACCTCCTTGGCCGGTTTCTCATTGCGTTTCTCCTCGTGCCTGGCGGACAAAAGCGATGCCTGTGCCGATGATGAGCAGATGCAGAATGATGAAACCAATGTAGAAGGCCGTCTCGTAACCATTCACGATCATGTACACATCGCCCAGGATGCCACGCACAATCTCAAGAGCCACGATCAGCCAGACGAACCAGAGATAATGTCCGGGTTGGCGGGAAGCATAGAGTAAAAACGCGCCCATCACCAGCAACTCCAGGCCAAAGATGAACGTGTAATCCAGCAATCCCCGATAGGCCACACCGCCAATCGGCGCATCAAAACCGGGCATCCCGCCGACCATCCAGTTAGCATGGATCGGCGGAGCCCAGCTGATACCCAGGAACAGATAAATCACACTTACAATGCGAAACCACCATTGAGACGACTCATGATGTTTTCTCCTAAAAGAATCCCCCACCTGGGTGCTCACCCGGTCGCTCATGTTTTCTCGGCGACGGTCGCTTTGGCTATTTCAATGCCTTCCGCTCAATCGAAGACCACAAAGCTAGGGCTATAGGCATGTTCTCCTCCTCGATAGGCTGGCCTGGGGCTAAGCCCCCAGGATGGGTGTGGCCGTGGCCTCGAACAAGGCCTCGACGGGCATTCGCAGGAAGGCGCGCGCGTGACGAGCTGCGCCGTCTGGGTCATCCAGCCAAGGCAGATGGCCACCGCCGGGCAGCATCTCCAGGGTGGCATGTGGCATGGTCTCCACAACCCGTCGCGCCGTGGCGACGTCGCCGAAGACATCCTCGCTGCCCCAGAAAAACGCCGTCGGCGTTGTCACCTGCTGTAGTTGCTCCCAACGGAAGATAAACTCCGGCCGTGCCCCGCGCCAGGTCATCATCCGTTGAATGCCGCCGGCCTCGTTGGTCATAGTATCGGTATACCCCTGGAGCGCCGTGTACCATTCCAGAAAGGCTTCCGGGATGCGGTTGGCATCCAGGGAAGCCCCATGGCCAATCTGGCGCAAGATGTTCTTGGATACGGCGACGGTCGGCTTTTGCTTGCTCATCAGGCGGACAACCAGCGGGATTGTGAGCAGGCGCATGAAGATGGGCAGTTTCATCGTCGGCAGGAATGCGGGGCATCCCAGTTGAACCATACGGCCGACCCGATCTGGATGTGTGCGCGCGAGTTCCAACCCCAAATATCCGCCGAAGGAACTGACGACAAGGTCTACCTTGGGCAGCTCTAGAGCGTCCAGGACTGAGACCATCATATCGACCAGCAGGGAGTGGGGCGATGACACGCGCAGGTCAAGCACCTCCGAAAGCCCACTGCCTGGCCGGTCGAGAAGGATGCAGCGGAAATCGCTTAGCCGCGCGGCGAGCGGCGCCCAGGTGCTGCCCGCGTTCGGGCCGCCGTGGATGAAAAGTAGTGGGCTACCCTCGCCCACTTCCTGCACCCGCACCCGAACCGCGGGCTTTGCCAGGTCAAGGAAACGCTCGCGCGGGGCTGCACCATAATGCGACCACAAGGCGCGTTCGGCCTGACGATAGCGCTCGGTACGCTGGCCGTCCATAACGTTCTCCGTTTCTTACTCTAAAGATTTCCTCACCTTGATGGAGTACAGGAAGATGGCAAAGAAGACTGCGCCGATGAGGAATGACTGCCCGTGGCGGTAGAACCACAGCTTCCCGGATTCGACATCGTTGACGGTCCCTGCCAAAGCACCGGTCGAGATACCGATTACTAGAGGCACGAGAACGAACATTATCGCGTTGATGAAGCAAAACCAGGCCGTGATGGCGGTCAATGTTTTGTATGTGAAAGACATGAGAAACCTCCTTAGGATGACAGGCTGGATACGGTTGGCGTGCCTAGCATACAAAAACCCTCCGGTGTTTTCATCGTACTTTGGTACGATCCGGAGGGTGGGAGGGGTACGAAATTCGGATGAGGGATCAGAGGAGGCGTATCTCCCGGGCCTTTGCCACTGCCTGGGTGCGGGAGCTGGCCCCCAGTTTGCCCAAAATGCTGGAGACGTGCGATTTGACCGTGCGCTCGGTGATGACCAGTGCTTCGGCTATCTCGCGATTACTGGCGCCCTTCGCGATCAGGCGCAGCACTTCCACCTCACGGGGGGTGAGGGTCTCGCCGGAGGGCAACACCAGTGAGCGGGAGGTGGTCAAATCCCGTATCTGTTCCAGAGTACGCATCGCCAGGGGCTTACGTATCCCGTAGCGGATGGCCAGCTCCAGAAGGGGGAGAACGGCTTTGCTCTCCATCAACATCAGGCCGGGCATGTCGTGCCGCTCGACTTCTGCCAGCATGGCATCCACGGCTTCCAGCGCGTCCTCTAAGCGATTCCACCGCTGATAGAGTTCCGTCAGTAGCAGATGAGCAGGTCCCCACAGTAAGGTGTACGGCGCCTGCTGTTGCATCGACACTGCCCGCCACAAGGCATGCTCAGCCTGGGAGTAGCGTTTGGCGCTGATGTCCAGCATGGCGGCCATCATGAGCCTGGTAACGTGGTTCTCGGGGATGTCCTGCGGACGTTCGAGCGCCACCATGCGATCGTGGATCGCCCGAGCCTCATCCAGGCGGTTCTGGAGCCAGAGTACACGGCCACGCAAGTACAAATAGCTGGCCAGCCATTCGCGTGCGCCTAGTAGTCGCTCAAAGCGAGGCAATTGTTCCTGCCAGTGACGCTCAAAGCCGGCGTAGTCACCACGGGCAAAGGCGATCATCAGGGTCGCAAAGTCCAGGTTGATATCCAGAAAGACGAAACCGCCCAGATTGGCGCTGATACGGCGTGCTTCTTGCAGGCTTGCCTCAGCGGCTTCGACATCGGCGCGCAAGAATTTCAGATTGCTCAGCAACGTCAGAGCGCTGACTTGTGGTATCCTTGCGCTCTCGCCTAGATGCGCCAGCACGTGTTGGCAATAGCGTTCCAGCAGAGGGACCGCGTTCGGCGCGAAGGCTAGGGGGATGTGCAGGTTTTGGGCCAGGGCATGGTAAATGGCCGGGTCGTCGGCAGCCAGGGCACCCTGCACCGCGGTGCTCACCTCATGCCCTACCCGCTGCCAGTCGCCGCTGTATACACCGGCCCAGGCTAGGCCGATGTGAATCATAACCTGCTGCCTCGGCGTTAGGGGCAGGGCCAGGGCCTGCTCCGCCAGCTCGATGACACGCTGTGGGTCGTGCTGACCGCCCGCCAATCCGGCCAACTGCAGCAGGGCTTCCGCCTGCCCGGCCCGGTCGCCGGCCTCTTGGAAGGCTCGCAGCGCCTGTTCGAGTCGGGCCTGAGCCTCGCCGTATTCCCCGCGCTGATAGGCGATCGTGCCCAGGAAGCAAAGTAGCCAGGGATGAGCCTCTTGTATCTGCGCGGGCAGGGCAAGGATCCATCGTTTCAGTTGCTCCCGGGATCCGTGATGAAGGAGGGAAACCCCGACCTTAACTATGATTTGCGCGGCGGGCGACCACATCTCTGCGGCCAGGTAATGCCGGATGGCCTCGGCGGGATCAGCCTGCGCCTCGGCGGCGCGGCGGTGAAGTTCTCGGAGCCTCTCTGGCTCCTGGCGTTCCAGTTGTTCGCGCAAGAAGGCGGCGAATAGGTCATGATAGCGGTAGACCGGACGATGGACGGAGGATGAAGAGCGAGAGATCTGACCCACTCTTTCGGCGTCCGTCGCCCAGGGTCTGTCGTCCACAGCCGTCAGAAACAGGTTACGACGGTACAGCTCTTCCAAAAGCGTGTCGGCGTCCGCTCGCCCGGTGACAGCCTCACAGACGGCGGGCGTCAACTCCTTGAGGATGGCGGTCTCCTGCATAAAGGCGCGCGTCTCCGGCTCCTGCCGATCGAGCACCTCCTCTGCCAGGAAGTCGAACACGAAGCGGTCGGTATGTGCCAGATGAGCGATGAAATTCGCCCTCTCGGGACCTGGAGGGATGTGTTCCAGCGAAAGCGCCAGCAGGCGCAGCCCAGTCACCCAACCCTCCGTTCGTTCCTGTAAGATGTCCAGATCGGACGGGTCTAGGCCTAAGTGTAGCTGGTCGTTGAGTAGGGCCGCTGTTTCCTGCGGGCTGAAGCGCAGGTCAGGCAGGCGGAACTCAGCTAAGTGGCCGCGCGCCCGCAGCCGGGCCAGGGGCAGCGGCGGGTCGTAGCGAGTGGCGATCACCAGATGGAGGGAAGGGGGGAGGTGCTCGAGTAGGTAATCCATCGCCTGAAAGATCAGCGGTTCGCTGATAGTGTGCAGATCATCGAGGACCAGGATCTGTGTGCTCTCCTCGAGCGATAGGATCTCGTTAATCAGCGCGGCCAGTGCATAATGTAACTCCCTCGCTGGATCGCGCATCATGCTCAAGGCGGCCTGCGCGTCGGATCCGAAACCGGGTAGACTATGTTGAAATGCAGCCAGAAGAAGGGCGATAAAACGAGATGGCTCGTCATCCATCTCATCCAGGGCCAGCCAGGCTACGGGTAAGTTGGAGAATGCCTGGAACAGGGCGGCCAGCAGCATTGTCTTCCCCGAACCAGCGGGGGCGGATATCAGCGTCAACCGATGTGCGCTCACAGCTTCATGCAGAGTGTGCAACAGGTGGGGGCGTTGTACCAAGTCGGAGGCGGGGATCGGCGGATGCAATTTGGTCTGCGGGAACCATGTCGAGTTAAGTTGTACACTCACCGTTTAGCCTCTACTCCTTGGTATCATCGAGCCTGTGATTTCCGCTGCCTTCTCTGTGATGGAGTCGTCAGAGGCATTGGATGACGGGGGAGGTTCTCTCTTGTTCGCCTCAGATGCGGGAAGAAGACGTCGAGAAGACCTCTACTTCGATGAGGGGAGATCGCGCGAGCGGTCTTCTGCTACCGGGGCTTCTCGTTCCTGCATAGGGCTCACGGGGGATAGTATACCATCTAAGAGCGATTCTGAACAGTTGGCAATGAGGGACTTTACACATCTCGCAAACTGTGCGAGAATAAGATATGGCATTTCGGTACGCGTGGATAGACATCATCATCGCCAGGATGTTGGGCGACGTGATCTTTCACGCTGAGAGGGAGAAGGATTTCTGAAGGGAGTTTGGAGGGAGGAAGCCTATGTTCACACCCAATGAGAGCTCCTGGGATCGGATCATCCGTATCGTGTTGGGCCTGATTCTGCTTTATGTGGGATTCGGCCCGCCGCTCAGCGGAGCGCTGGGCATCATCGTGGGGATCATCGGGATCATCCTGGTGGTGACAGGCGCCATAGGGTGGTGTCCACTCTATCAATTGCTGAATTTCAAGACGAAACAAGAGTGATCCAGGCCGGCGCCACACGGGCGAGGACTCGATCGAGTCCTCGCCCGTGTTCGTTATTGGGCAATGTGTGCCAAAGGTGGCGATCCAACATACTGGGCCGCCACCATTTGCATGCTTTCTGGAGATGAGCCTCGTTCTTTACCAAACCTCACTCTCAGGGATACAATGTGCATAGGAGCCTCGCGGACGAGGGGATAGCGTATGGCACAACGTATTCTGGTGGTGGATGACGATCGGCAGATCGTACGGCTGGTGCGCGCTTATCTGGAGCAGGCCGGGTTTGAGGTGTTAACGGCCTATGATGGCGAGACCGCGCTGCACGCCATTCGACATGATCGCCCCGATCTGGTGGTGCTTGATCTGATGTTACCCGGCCGAGATGGCTGGGAGATCACGCGTGTGCTGCGCTCTGATCCTCACCTCTCAGGCATCCCCATCATCATGCTCACCGCGCGGGTGGAGGATACGGATAAGATCGTCGGCCTGGAGCTGGGCGCGGACGATTACGTCACGAAGCCGTTCAACCCACGCGAGCTCGTCGCCCGGGTGCGCGCCGTCCTGCGTCGTTCCGGCGATATCGAGCCGCCCTCTCGCGTGCTGCGCGTGGGCGCCATCGCCCTTGATCCGGATCGGCACGAAGTCACGCTGAACGGCCGGCCGATCGATCTGACGCCCACCGAGTTCGAGCTCCTGCGCGCATTCATGGAGGAGCCGGACCATGCCTTCACCCGCGGCGAGCTCATCGAGCGGGCTTTGGGATATACGTATGAAGGGATGGAGCGGACGGTAGATAGCCATATCAAGAACCTGCGTCGCAAGCTGGAGGAGGATCCGCGCCATCCTAGGTACATTCAGACTGTGTACGGGGTTGGATATCGGTTGAAAGGGGACGCATGAGACGACTTTGGGTATGGCTTTCCGCCTCCTTCGTCGCCGTCACGCTGGCTGGGGTGGCCCTGGTGATGGTGTTGAGCGGCTATCAGGCCAGCCAGGCCTTCCGGCATTATGTCCTCCAGGTTGAGGCAGGGATGGAAGACACCCTGATCTCGCAGTTGATTGACCATTATAAGCGCACAGGCAGTTGGGATGGCGTGGAGGAGATGTTTGAGTCGGCTCGCGTTCTGCCCGGAGGCGGGCGGGGGCGCGGTTTCATGTATCGCGGCGGGGCCAAGCTCTTCCTTGCCGATGCGGAAGGTCGCATCGTGTTCAGCGGCGCTCGTCGTCCCATGGGCGAGGTAATCAGCTCCAGCGAGCGTCGCCTGGCCATTCCCATAGAGGTCGATGGCCAGATCGTTGGGTATCTCGGGGTGGTTCCCCCGGGCTCCGGGATCCATCTCCCCGCCCCCGCGGCGACCTTCCTGAGCAATTTGCGCCGGGCCATATGGCAGGCCGGACTGACCGCCAGCCTGCTAGGCATCGTCCTAGGCCTGGTCTTGAGCCGGGTCCTCTCGGCCCCGCTGGCCCGGCTGACCGCGGCCGCGCGCGCGGTGGCCGCTGGTGATCTCTCCCAACGCGTGCCAGAGCGAGGGCCTGAGGAGGTGGCCGAACTCGGGCGGGCATTCAACCAGATGATCGAGGCGTTGGCTCGCGCCGAAGAATTACGCCGCAATCTGGTGGCCGACGTCGCCCATGAGCTACGCACGCCGCTCACCGTGATCCAGGGGAACCTGCGCGCCATTCTAGACGGGGTCTTCCCCCTGGAGGCGCGAGAGATCGCCACCATTTACGATGAGACGCGCCTCCTCTCCCGGCTGGTAGATGATCTGCGAGAGCTGGCGCAGGCCGAGGCGGGGCAGCTCCCTCTGGAGCGGCGTCCGGTGGCGCTGGACGAGCTGATCGACGCGGCGGTCTCGGGTTTCATGCCCGTCGCCACCGAGCAGCAGGTATCGCTCATGGCGGACATAGCCCCGGGCCTTCCATCAGTCTACGTGGATCCTGACCGGATCAGTCAGGTGTTGCGCAATCTGATCGGCAATGCTCTGCGGCATACACCGTCCGGCGGCCAAGTCACCATACGGGCGCGGGCCGAATCGTCCGAGTTCGTGATGGTGAGCGTGGAGGATACGGGCAGCGGTATCGCCCCTGAGGATCTCCCCTACGTCTTCGAGCGGTTCTGGCGGGCGGATCGCTCGCGAGCTCGGGACTCGGGCGGGGCCGGGCTCGGGCTGGCGATCGCGCGCCATCTGGTGGAGGCGCATGGAGGACGGATCGGCGTGGAGAGTCGGGCGGGAGAGGGCGCGAAGTTTTGGTTCACGCTGCCTGTGGCCGCAGAGGCGTAGCCATAGCATCGGCGCGGGGTGGGCCCTTCGTCGGTTGGGCACCCAATCGGATGGCGGACGTGATGCTATGATGGCTTACCGATTAACCGCAAAGAGCGCTAAGGACGCAAAGGCAGTTCAAAAGACTTCTCCTGGCTGCAAGCTCGAAAAAGCCTTGCCTTGAGAAACCTTAGCGCTCTTTGCGCCTTTTGCGGTTCCTGATTTATTTTGAGAGAGGTGAGGACTGGATATGAGGGACGGGCTTCGTGAGGGGCGGTGTACTCGCCGGGCGTTCTTAACGGGGATTAGCGTATCGCTGTTGGGGCTGTTCGCCGCGTGCGGCCGGAAGGAGACGCCGACGCCCACCGCGGTGGTCAGAGCGCGGCCAACGTGGACGCCAACGCGTCCTACATCCACCGCGACCCCGACGGGCACGATGACGCCGACGGGAACGCCGACGATCACCCCGACGCCTACCCGGGCGCGGCCCACTCCCACGCCGACGGCCACTCCCTTCCCTCCAGGTCCGCCGACCAAGCTGGGGCTCTTCGTCACCCGTAACGATCCGGCTCTGTTCGACCTCATCGTCACCAAGAACGTCGCTCTGGTGAAGACGTTGGAGCTCGATGCGAACTTCGTCCGACAGATCAAAGAGATGTCGCCAGATACCCTGATCGTGGGCCGCATCGACCTGCCACAGATCGACCTGAGCGCTATCGATCCGATGCATGAGGCGCGCCAGTTCGTAGAGCGGCTATTACCCATCGCGGGGGATCCGGAGCGCATGCGCTGGTTTGACGCGTGGGAGGCGTATAACGAGCCGGTGCCCATGGACAACGCGGCCATACGTCGGCTGGCTGACTTCGAGGCGGAGCGCACCCGGCTTCTGGCCGAGCGGGGGATTCGCTCCGTCATCGGCAACTTCGGCACGGGGCATCCGCCGTTGGAGTTCTGGCCCGACTTTCTGCCCGCCGTGCAGGCCGTCAAGGAATATGACGGCTACCTGGGGCTGCATGAGTATTCCGCGCCGGTGATGTGGTTTGGCACGGGCAAGCACCAACTGAACCCGACGGCCGATGAAGGGGACGAGGGGTGGTTAACGCTCCGATATCGCAAGGTGTACCGTCAGTTCCTAATCCCTCGTGACCTGGTCGTGCCCTTGCTCATCACGGAGTGTGGTATCGACGGCATGGTGGGGGGGCGCCCCGGGCCGAAGGGGCGCGGGTGGAAGGATTTCGTGGCCTATTGGGCTGAGATCGGCATGGGAGAAGACGGGCCGGGAAACTACATCGAACAGCTTGCCTGGTACGATTCGGAGTTGCAGAAGGATGACTATGTTAAAGGGGCGGCCATCTTCGCCGCCGCGGCGTCCCCAGGATGGGAGAGCTATGAGATCTTGGGCGAGGCCGCGCAGATCCTGCGTCAATACCTATCCGTGCACCCCCCGCGTGGCTGAGAGATGCGAAGGCCACTATAACAATGACCTTCCTTTTTCGGGATGTTAGCGCCCCAACTCAGGACGGAGAGGCTCAGCCGTGTCGCCGCTGATATAGAGCGACCAGGGGGACGCCCTGGTAGTCCAGCATCCACACCGGTTGATGGCCCTCCATATAAGCGACGACATAGTCGAAGAAGGTTGTCTGCCGGTACTCGATGATGGCGAAGTCGGCCTCCTCGATGCTCCCCTCGACCCAGTTGACGCCCGAGTCGTCGTAGAACGATCCCCATCCGGGGGGGCGCACCATCACCAAATCCTCCCGTAATAATCCGGCCTTTTGGTAATAATACAGCACGTCCCAACTGTTGGGCATGACCCAGACGGTGGCGCCAGGCTGGGCTCGCGCGTTGAGCTCCGGCAGGACCGCGCGGTACGTCGTGGCCCAGTAGATCGTCTCCAGCTTCAGATGATGTGCTCCCCGCACGCCGCCGACGAGTTCGTTGTAGTAGGCCAACTCGAACGGATGCAGTTGGACGATGGCGATCGCGCCGGGGGCGAGGGAGATGAGCAATAGCACGCAATGCGTAATGCGTAATACGTAATGCGTAATACGTAATGCGTGGAGCGATTGGAGCCAGTGGAGCAGAGCGTCGAATCCTAACCCGGCCAGTGGCGCCAAGAAGACGTAAGTGGGCATCAGGAGGCGATCGCTGTCGAAGGCGCGGCTGCCCGGCCGCGTGAACCAGGCCACCATCACCAACGCATGAATCAACCATAATCGCGCGGCCGACCGCGTGGGCCCTGCTTTGAACGCCCGCGCGGCTCCCAGGATTGCCAGCCCCAACAAAAACGCCGGCGTCGTCGTCGCCACGATCACGTAGGGGTAGTGCCACGGCAATTCCAGATAGGTCTTGCCCAGGTAGTACTGATAGATCTCGTAGTGGCTCACGGTGAAGAAGCGTACCCACTCGATGAGCTTGGGGATAGTCTCCGACCAGAGCCAGGGAAACAAGGTGATGATGGTCGCTAGTCCCATCGGAGGCAACAACGCCAGCCGTCCCCACAGATCCCACCTTCGCCGTCGGTCAGCCTCGATCAGGATCCACAAGCCCAGGCCGACGGGGATCAGGACGTTGCTGATCTTCGTGGCCAATGCCAGGCCGAACGCCAGCCCGCTTCCCAGCCAGGCCCAGACATCCCGTCGATCGGCCAGCCTCCAGAAGGCCCATACAGCGAAGAACCACATGGCCGCGGCGGGCAGATCGAGCCCGGCTACATGGGCGTGGAAGAAGAGTCGGGGCATGTCCAGCAGGGCCAGCGCGCCCGCGATGGCGCCGAGGCGTCCGCCGCTGGCTTGTCGCACGGCGATATAGATCAGCGCCACCAACGCCGACGACAGAGCCATCGGCCCCACCCGATGTGCCGTCGGCAATGGGAGCCAGTTCCGGGTCAACGCCCAACCGATGCCGCTGACCGCCTTGGCGATGGGGGGATGTTCGTGGTTCAACCCGAAGCTGAGCCCAATGGCGACGGGATCGAGCGCCTCGCTCAGATCCCATCGCGCCAGGCCGCGCAGGAATGTCCCCAGCCAGGTGACGATGCGTTGGCCGTTTTCCGCGTAGATCGGCTCGTCCCATCCTACCGCTACCGAGCCCTCGGTGGCGAAGAGGAGGATGAAAACGCCCAGGGCCAGTGTCAGGGCGATCCATCGATCATAGCGATCCAGTGCTCGCACGCGCTCTTTCCTTTACCTAACCGCAAAGGGCGCGAAGGACGCAAAGGTAGTTCAAAAGAGGCCTTCCGACGTCAAAGTTCTACAAATCATTGGCGTTCTTTGCGCTCTTTGCGGTTCTTCTTTACTCTGATGACGTGATCGTGATAGACATGAGGTGTAGGCGATCCCCTAACGGCTGCCCGTCGCCGTCGGTCACTTTCAGGTTTCGTCCCAGCTCCGGTGAGAACAACGCCAGCTCTAGTTGATAGGTTCCTGGCGGCGCGTCAGGGCGGGCGGCGACGATCTGCGCATCTCGCACGCGCATCCCCGGTTCCCACCGCGCCAATGGCAGGAACCCATCCGTCGGCGGACGGTCATGACGGCCCACATAGCGAGCCCGCGCCTCATCCCATAGCCCGACGAACACGCTCAGGTCGCGACGCGGCGGGGCCAGCGTCTCCCAGTATAACCGCAGACCCTCGCTCTGCCCAGGGACCAGCGAGGCTGGCGGCGGCTCCCAGCCGATCAGCCGAAGCTGCCCCTCGAAGATATAGTCTAGCGGCCGAACCTCTGGCGGTAGTGGGCCACGCGACACCACAGGCCCTGGATAGATCCACACGTAATCGATCCCCACCAGACGGACGACGAATTCAGGCGTCTGCTCTTGAAAGTATCGCACGATCTGTCCGTTAGGCAGAATACGTTGCACCTGATTGGCGTAGAAGACGACGTGATGCGCCGAGGCCCAGGGCCAGAAGCCGTCGGGAAGCTGTTGGTTTAGCTCGATGGTGCGGCCGATGAAATAGGGAGCCAGCACGGAGGGATACCACGAGGCGACGATTTGCTGGGCCGCTCCCTCCCTTTGGGATAACCAGCGGCCCGCGCGATCCAGTCCCTCGCCGTTGCCGATCATGAGGATGCGTTGAGCTACGGGCGCTCCGCCTATCAGGGGGCTGTAGAACGACAGCAGGTCCGGGAAGTGCGAGAGGAAGAGCACGGCCTGGGCGATCACCAGGGCGGCCCAACCCCATCGGGGGGCGATCCGCCTTTGCGCCCGCCAGGCCGCATAACCCCCCTCGGCCGCGATCAGGGCCAGCGTTGGATAGACGGGGATCAGGTAGCGGTCGAATTTCGTCTCCGCTGCCGTCATCCCCCCAATGAAGATCAGGAGGTAGATAACCCAAAGCCCTATGTGACGCGGTCGATGAAGCCACCGTCGCGTGGAGGGGATGACGGATATGGCCAGCGCGGCCAGAGCCGCCAGCAGCGTGATCGGCGACGTGCGGATGAGGAGGGCGAGAGGGTAGAACCCCGGCCCGGGCGCGTCCACAACCTTCCCCATGAAATAGAGGCGCCGTTGCCCTAGTTCTACCTGAGTGAGCTGATGGATCACTTTCTGGAGCACATCAGCGGGATCGGCCCATAGTGCCGGCCAGATGAGCCACGCCGTCATCGCGGCCAGCACCCCCCACGTCGATACGGCCAACGTCTTCGCACGCACGCCTGGCGATGAAGAGCCATCGCCGCGCCATACGAGGGCCCATGTGGCGATCACCGGCCACAGCAACAACGCAGGCAGCTTGGTCATCACGGCCAGCCCACCCAGGACGCCGGAGAGGGCCGCCCATCGCCGGCCGTGACCATGCAGGAATCGCAGGAAGGCTAGGAGTGACAGCGCCATCAGGTTCCCCTGCATGGCATCGGTCGTGATCACACGATTATAACCGAGCCAAAAAGGCTCCAGGATAAGCAGGATGGCGGCGGCCAGGGCGACCCGCCGGCTGTGAATGGAAGCGGCCCACCGGTAAATCAGCACGGCGCATAGAGAGGTGACCAGGGCGAAGGGTATGCGGGCGGCGATGTAGTGGTCAAGTGCGGGATAGACATCCTTCGGGAGGATGGTGGTCGCCAGCGTGGAGGGCGGCTCGCCCCGGATGGCGGCCCGGCCAACCAGCCCCGCGGCGATGAGCCACATATTAGTCACGCCGGGGTGAGCGCTCCCGTAGGTGCTCGCCCAGTCATGGGCCTGTAGCGCGAGGAGGAAGCGTGCGCCGCGGCGCAGCCATTCCACGCTGTCCACCACAATGGGGCGGCCGATCCATAGCATGCGAACGAGCAGGGAGGCGAGGAACAGCCACAGAGAAGGATGACGACGGACGACAGACGGTGGACGAAGGACGGAAGAGATGACATGACGAGCAGGTGGCCATCCTCGTGACGCGCCCTCCATGATGTCCTTTGCCCTTCGTCTGTCGCCCTTCGTCAGTTCTACATGCGCTCCGGCGCGGTCATGCCCATGAGGTCCAACACCCGGGCCAAGGTGATACGTGCGGCATCTACGAGCTTCAGACGAGCTTTGGTCAACTCGGCGTCGTTAGGATCGGACGAGAGCACGCGGCAGTCACGATAGAACGTATGGAAGCTGGCGGCTAGGTCCATAGCGTAAAACGAGAGCTGATGGGGCGTGAGCTTCTGTACCGCGCTCTCCACCACCTCCGGCAGCTCCAACATCTTACGGATCAGCGCCAGCTCGGCCGGATGGGTGAGCAGCGATACGTCGCCCGTCTCCCATCCATCGGGGCCCGATGGATGCCAGCCCTCTTCCTCCGCCTTGCGCAGGATCGAGCAGATGCGAGCATGGGCGTACTGGACGTAATACACCGGGTTCTCGGGCGTCTGCTGGGTGACCAGGTCCAGATCGAAGTTCATGGGGCTGTCGGGCGATCGGGTGAGGAGCATGAAACGCACCGGATCTTTGCCTGGGATCGTGACGCCCGACTCCGGATGGGTGATGGTCACCGCGTCCAGTAGATCGTCCAGGGTGACGTAGTTGGCCCGGCGGGTGCTCATGCGGACCTGCTTCCCGGCCCGCACCAGGTTAATGAACTGATGGATGACCACCTGGATGCGATCGGCGTCGTATCCTAGCGCCCTCACGCCAGCGATGACGTCCGGATACTCGTCCTTGTGATCGGCGCCGAAGATGTTGATGATGCGATCGAAGCCGCGCTCCAGCTTGTTGATGTGATAGGCGATGTCGGGCAAGCGATAGGTGGGCTCGCCATTTGATTTGATCAGCACGCGATCCTTTTCCGCGCCGAACGCCGTCGCTCGGAACCAGACGGCCCCGTCCTTGTCATAAGCGTAGCCGCGCTCGCGCAAAGCCTCCACCGTCTTCATGACGGCGCTGGATACGTACAGATCATGCTCATTAAACCATACATCGAAGTGGATGCCCATACGCTCGAGCGTGCGCCGGATATCCTCGAAGAGCCATGCTTCGGCTCGCTCCTTGAAGGGGTGCCAATCCTCGTTGGCCCAGGCGTCGCCCTGTTCCTGGACGATGGTGCGGGCGATCTCCCAGATGTATTCGCCCCGGTAGCCCTCCTCGGGGAACTTAGCGGGGCGGCCGATCAGCTCCAGATATCGGGCGCGCACGGATTCGCCCAGAATCTGCATCTGGCGCCCGGCGTTGTTGAAATAATATTCACGGGTAACATCGTATCCCACGGCTTCCAGCAGGTTGGCGATAGTATCGCCCAGAACGGCTCCCCACGTGCGGCCGATGTGGAGCGGCCCCGTGGGGTTGGCGGAGACGAACTCCACCTGCGCCTTTAGCCCCTTGCCGATGTCCAAGCTGCCCCATCTCGGGCCGGCCGCCCGGATGGTCTCCACCTGTTGGGCGAGCCAGCGTGATGTCAGGGTGATGTTGATGAAGCCCGGCCCGGCGACCTCCACGCTCTCGACATACTCAGTCGTGGGCAGGTGTTGGACGATAGCCTCAGCGATGGCGCGAGGGGCCATGCGCGCCTCGCGCGCGGATTGCAGGGCGACGTTGGTGGCGTAATCTCC
>DUEN01000019.1 GCA_011176545.1 Caldilineae bacterium
CCGAGGGCCAGATCGAGGGAGATGGAACCGGTGGGGATGGCCTCCACCTGCAGGTGCGTGGCCTCTCCCAGGCGCATGATCACCCCTTCGCCGAACCGCTTCTGCAAATTCGCCAACGTCGTCTCTAGCGCTTTCTGTCGGCCAGGTTCCATAGCCTGATCCATCCCTCCACGCATCACATCTTGTGAGCCACGCCCTTATGCAGGTGAATGGGCCTACCCTTCGCCGGGCTTCTATACCCGGCGAAGTTAGTTTACACCATTCGAACAGAAAAATCAAGTCACATTTTATGGGGTTGCCAGCATCTCCCCCAGGGATACCAGCCGATATCCCCGTTCGCGCAGCGTCCTCACCGCCCGTCGGACCGCCGTTGGGTTAAAGGGATAGCTGGTATGCAGGTAGAAGATGACGCCAGGGGCGGCGCGATCGACGATGTTGCGATACACGGATTCCTCGTCCGCTCCCCTCACCCAGTCCTGCCCACCGAACGTCCATATCACCGTCGTATACCCCTGCCGATAAGCCACCTGCCTGACCTGGGCGTTGCGCGATCCGTAAGGCGGACGGAAGAAGGGCTTGGTGCTGCGACCTGTCAACGCCTTCACCAGCGCTTCCGTATCTTGTAGCTCCCGCTCCAGCTCGGCTTCCGTCAGGGTGCGCATATCTCGGTGGCTCCACGAATGGTTCCCCAGCTCGTGTCCCGCCGCCGCGATCCGCCGTGCGGCCTCCGGATGATGCTTCACCCACTCACCCTGCAGGAAGAACGTCGTGCGATAGTGCTCCTCCTCCAGGACCTTCAGCAGCTCGTATAGGATGCGGGGATCTCCCTCCACATCGAACCCGATATGGACCATCATGCCTTCCCGGGGGCCGATCAGGACCTCCTCCGGGCTGGCTTGTGGCAGGGGAGATGGCGTGCTCTGAAATGTGGAGGTGAGGGGCTGCATGACGGACGGGGTAGGCGTGGGGAGAGGGACACGGCGTATGGGCAAGGGGGTTTCTACCAGCAGAGGAGCCATCGAGGGCCATGTGGACGCCTCCTTCGCGGGCATCGTCGCCATCGGCGTGGGACGATCTCCCGGCGTGGCCACATGCCCGGCGATCGGGCCAAGGAGGAAGAGGACGAGCAGGAGCAAGAGGACCCTAGTCATTCGTCGAACAGCTCTCCCACGGAGACGCCCTCATGGATGCGCCGGATGACCTCACCCAGCAGGGGGGCGATAGAGAGGACGGTGATGCGCCCCGCCATGCGCTCCATCTTCTCCGGCGAGATGTAGACCGTGTTGGTGACCACCAGCTCCGTCAGGCCACTCTCCCGGATCCGGTCCGCGGCGGCTCCCGATAGGATCGCATGGGTGGCACAGGCGTACACCTCCTTGGCGCCACGCTCATGGAGGAAGCGCACCGCGCGCGTCAGCGTCTCCGCGGTGTCCACCTCGTCATCGACGATGATGGCGGGGTGGCCGTTCACGTCGCCGATGAGGTTGAACATGTCGGTATGTTTCCCATCCAATGCCCGGCGTTTCTCTATGATGGCCAGCGGGGCGCCCAGTCGCTCGGCGCAGTTTCGAGCGCGACGGATCGCCCCGATATCCGGGGCGATGATCACCGGATGCGAGAGGCGCTTTTGAGCGAAGTAATCGACGAACATGTAGAGGGCGGTTAACTCATCCACGGGGATCGTGAAGAACCCCTGGATCTGCTTCGCGTGCAGGTCAACGGTGAGGAAACGGTCGGCCCCCGCGACTGTGATGAGATCGGCCAGCAGCCGGGCGGTGATGGGCACCCTTGGCTGATCCTTCTTGTCCGTCCGCCCGTATGCGTAATACGGGACGACCGCAGTGATGCGTCCAGCCGAATCCCGCCGCAGGCAATCGATCATGATCAGCAGCTCCATGATGTTCTTATTCACCGGTGAGCATGTCGGCTGGATCACGAAGACGTCCTTCGCCCGCACGCTTTGGTGCAATTTGCAGAAGATGTTCTCGTTAGGAAACTGAAACACGTCGGCAGCGACCGGTTCGACGCCGAGATATCGGCATATCTCTTCGGCTAAGGGCGGGTTCGCCGTGCCGCTAATGATGGCCATCTCACCGTATATTCGGTCCATAACTGGCCCCCCTGGCTGCGGTTGACGGATTGGGATCTTCGGGGCGGCCGGCCCCTCCGCATCACTCGGCCCGACCCTCCTCGGTCCTCCATATGGCCGCCAGCAGCGCGGCCGCCACGCTGTAGGGATCCGCCGTACGCGTCACGATCCGTGAGAGATGCGCCTCCAACGCCTGTCGCGGCAGCTTGGCCATGAGGCGCGCCATCAACTCCTCTTTCAATATCTCTCGCAGGGTGAAATCCGCCCGCGCGCGCTCCCGCTCATTCCAGCGATTCTCCTCCTGGAGATGAGCGGCGTGGTCCTCGATCATCGCCACGAGCGTCTCGACTCCCTCGCCTGAAGTGGCTACCGTGCGGACGATCGGGGGTGTCCAATCCGATGATCCTCGTTCCTGGGCGCGGGCGGCCGTCTCCAGGGCCAACCTGAGCGCCATCTCGGTGCGGTCCACACCCTCTCGGTCCGCCTTGTTGACCACGAAGATATCGGCGATCTCCAGGATCCCCGCCTTGATAGCCTGCACGTCGTCGCCCATCCCCGGTGCTTGCACGACGAGGGTGGTGTGCGCGATGCGGGCGATATCGACCWCGGATTGYCCCACGCCCACTGTCTCCACCAGGATACGCTGGTAACCCGCCGCGTCGAGCGTCAGGATGACCTCGGCCGTCGCTCGCGCCAAGCCTCCAACGTGGCCCCGAGAGGCCATGCTGCGGATGAAGACGCCAGGGTCTCCCGTCAGGTCGCTCATGCGTACCCGATCGCCAAGGAGCGCCCCGCCGGTGAAAGGGCTCGTAGGATCTACAGCCACCACCCCCACTGTGAGGTCCTTCGAGCGGTAGACGCGGGCGATGGCGTTGACCAAGGTGGATTTGCCGGATCCGGGGATGCCCGTCACGCCGATGATGTGGGCGCGACCTGTGTGGGGATAAAGCCGCCGTAAGATGGCGCGAGCCTCGGCCTTACCGTTTTCGATGAGCGTGATCGTCCGGGCCAGCGCCCGGCGATCTCCTGACAAGAGGCGAGCGATCACGTCCATGATCATGCCTTGGCAGAGGTGCGCGCTTCGCGCCGGATGAAATCGATGATCTCTTGCAGAGGGGTTCCCGGCCCGAAGACCTCACGGATCCCCGCGGCCTTCAACGCCGCCTTATCCTCATCTGGGATGATGCCTCCCACAAGAACGGGGACGTCTTCCATGCCATGTTGACGGAGCAGTTCGACGATGCGTGGGCACAGCGCCATGTGGGCTCCGGAGAGGATGCTGAGCCCGACGACGTCCACATCCTCCTGTAACGCGGCCTCGACGATCATCTCTGGAGTCTGGCGGATGCCCGTGTAGATGACCTCCATGCCCGCGTCGCGCAACGCTCTCGCCACCACCTTGGCGCCGCGGTCATGGCCATCCAGCCCAGGCTTGGCGATCAAGACTCGAATCTTGCGATCTTCCATCTCTCTCCTTCAAACGCCTTCGCTTATGATATGAGCGCCTCGGGTTCTAAGATGAGATCCTTGTCTACGCCTGGGGTAGGGGCGCAGCAGCGTTGCGCCCCTACCTTTCCTCGCAGGGACAACGTATACATTGCCCTTATGTTTTTGTCCTGTACGCTTCGTCTCAAAAGACATGCTAAAGACATGCTAATGCCGGGAGGGGTAACCTGGTACATCTCTCGGTCCCCTTTTAGGGTGCCACATTTGATCGTGAAGAGCGCGGAGGGCAAGGCTCCCTCCCTCTTCGCACCGTCATGTCTGCAAGGGGATTATAAGGTGAGGCGTGAGCGGTCGTCAAGGATGATGGGGCGAGGGTCGAGACCCATCATCGGGAAGGGCCCGTCTCTCCCCGAATCCTCAGTCCTGGACGTAAAGAATGCGTCCGCAGCTACTGCAGTATACAAGTCCATCGCCCTGTCGGGCGGCCTGGACCAGGCTGAGGGGCAACGTCACGCCGCAGATCTGGCATGCGCCTCCCTGGATCTCGGACACAGCGTAGCCGCCTCGCCGCTGACGTAGCCGCTCGTATTCGGCCAGCGCGTCGGCGGGGAGACGGCCGCGTAGCTGTTCCCTCTCCGCGCTCAGGTGAGCGATTTCTTGCTGAAGTTGATCGCGCTCCGCGCTTAGCTCCGCCTGATCCTGCCGCCAGCGGGCCTCCGTATCCTGGTAGGTTGCCTGGGCCTCGTCACGGCGGGCCTTCCATTCATCCACGCTCACCATGGCCTCCAGCAGCTCATCTTCGAGGCGTTGTTGCTGATGGCGGAGGGCCTGCAGGTTATCCTCCATGCCTTTGAGCTCCTTGGGATTCCGAATCCTCCCGCTCATCAGCTCACGCTCGGATGTGGAGATCCTCTGTTCCAGGGAGCGTATCTTCAACTCCAGGTCGCGCTGCTGGGTTTGCCAGTGCCGCAACTTGGCCTCGGATTGCTCCAGGGCCGTTCGGGCGGCGCGGAGCTCTTCCGTCTCGCCCAAGGAGCTTTGCACTTCTTGCAGCCGCCTCGCCTTGGCCATCAAGTCTAGTTCGATCTTTTGCAATGTATACAGCATACGGGGCAGGTCCACCGCGCTCCCTCCCTGGCAGGATGGTCCCTAACAGCTTACACCCGAAAGGGCTTTTTGATCAAATCTGCACTTTCAACAAAATCCCTTCTTTGCTGGGATGGGTACCAATTTTGGAGTTGACAAGGGGCTGGGATTTTCCTATAATTGATATGAGATGACTTTTGGCCTCTCCAGGGGTGTATTGCTCTCCTGATTTCCCCTGGCCTCCCCCAAGGCCCCGACATGACAGGTGAAAGGAGGTGTGAAACCGAGTAAGGCCAACGATGTGACGATAGAATTATCCGGTGCGGTGGTTTCGAGGAAGTTGGTCTTTCTCGAGGAGAGGAGGGATAACTTGAGTCCCCAAAAGATCACTCGGCGGGAGTTCTTGCGATTTTCCGCGGCGACAACGGTAGGCGTGTTGGCCGCCGCGTGTGCTCCGCCCGGTGCTGCTCCTGCCCCCGAGGAGGAAGGGGCGCCGGCCCCAGCTCCTAAGGAGAAAGTTGTCATCGAATGGTGGCATGGCTGGGGAGGCATGACAGGGGTCAACGCCATGCAGGCGGTGGCGGATGCCTTTAATGAAGAACATGAGGACATCCAGGTTAACCGTCTGCAGGTGAGCCAAATCAACGAGAAATATATGACGGCTATCGCTGGCGGCACCCCACCCGATGTCGAGATTGGGAATCTGCAGTATGCCCAGTATTGGGCTCGGGGGGTGGTCCATGTTCTGGATGACTGGATCGATGCCAGCGAGATCATCGATAGGGATGACATCTTTTCCTCCTCATGGCAGGAAGCCAGCTGGCAGGGCAAGACCTATGGCGTGCCGACGGTAGAAAGTTACCTGCGATTCGCCTTGTGCTACAATGAGGATCTGGTTAAGGAGGCCGGCCTCGATCCTGATAACCCGCCTCTTGATTGGGATGAGGCCTTCGAGTGGCATAAGGCGATCACCACCTTTGATGAAGCAGGTAACATTGAGATCTTGGGGTTTGACCCTATGGACGCCATGGGTGGCTCGGGGCCTGGGCCACCGGATCCCTTCTTCTGGCCCCAGTCCTATGGCTTCAAGTGGTGGCTGCCCGATGAGATGAAGTTTAACTTCGATAACGAGCTCTTCGTGGCAGCTCTGGCCACGATTAAGCGGTTCTATGATCACGTCGGCGTCGAGAAGATGGCTGGATATCGATCCAGCTACGGGACCTGGACGCAGAGTCCGACGGCTAGCTTCCCGGCTGGCGTGCAGGCCATGATCATTAACGGGTATTGGACGCCGGGCGAGCTGGTCCACTCCGCGCCGGATAAGAAGTTCCGCTATACGTGGCCACCTAACTCGCCAGAGCGACGGGGCATTAAATTCCAGTCCACTGGCGGGCACTTCGGCAATATCCCGAAGGGGTCAAAGCACCCGGAGGAGGCTTTCAAGTTCATCGAGTTCACCACCACGGATAAGGCCTGTGATATCATCTTCTCCCAGACTGGGTGGTTAGGAGCGCGCAAGTCCTATCTGGAGAAGGTGGATCCCAGCAAGGCGCCAGGTCTAGAGTTCTATCTCCGATCCGCTACGGAGGCGGATGAGATGAACTCATCCGAGAGCTGCCCGATCGGCGGCTTTGTCGGACAGAACTGGCGCAATACCGTCGACGCGGTGAACTTCGGGGATAAGACGCCGGAAGAGGCCGCCAGGGACTTGCAAGAAATGTGCACAGAGGAGCTGCGCAAGCAGTTCCCAGAGCTCGTTTAGCCCGACAACAAATGAGCGATGTTTAAAGTGTGGGGGAGGGGAAGATTTTAAGTCTTCCCCTCTTCCAGTTTCCTTAAAAGATTGCGTTGTGAGGAGGGGTCGTGGCTTTTATACCCATTGGGCGATGGTCTCGTGTAGAGAGGCAGAACTTCGTTAAGGGTATATTATTTGCCTCTCCCTGGATTCTCGGTTTTCTTGGGTGGACGATTTATCCCATCCTGGCTTCGTTATATTATAGCTTCACCCGTTTTGACGCGGTTCGCCCTCCTGTCTTCATCGGGCTGGCCAATTATATCGATATGGTCGCCAAGGATGAGGTCTTTCGGGTAGTCCTATATAACACCGTCTATTTCGTCCTTCTGGGTGTACCCGCAGGTTTGGTAACGGCGTTCATGTTGGCCGTCTTGCTGAACAATGAGATGAAATGGCGTCCTGTGTTCCGAACCATCTTCTTCCTACCCGCCATCGTGCCAGCGATCGCCTCCGCAGAGGTGTGGCGCTGGGTTTATAATCCTCAATTCGGGCTGATCAATGCCACCCTGAAATCGATGGGAATGTCCACCATCCCCTGGCTCTCCTCTCCTACGCTGGCGAAGCCTTCCCTGATCATCATCCACATGTGGGCGCAGGGGACCGCCATGGTCATCTTCTTGGCGGCTTTGCAGGACGTCCCTCGTTCCCTCTACGACGCCGCGTTGGTGGATGGGGCGAATCGATGGCAGCGGTTCTGGCACGTCACCATCCCGATGACCACCCCCGCGATCCTCTTCGTTATGTTGACAAGCCTGATTGGGATGTTCCAATATTTTACTCTGGGGTGGCTGCTCACCCAAGGAGCGCCTAATAACAGCACCGAGTTTTACAGCATGTATCTTTACCGCAATGCTTTCGTCTATTTCAAGATGGGATATGCCTCAGCCCTGGCGTGGCTGTTATTCCTGATTATTGTCGCTTTCACCGTCTTGATATTCCGTACCTCAGCGCAATGGGTGTATTACGGCGGGGAAGGATAAGAAGTGCTCTCCAGCCCGCGTTATAGGGAGGCATAAGGCATGAGTCAGGAAGCTACGAGTACATCGCTTTATCCAAGAAGGGAGATCCAGGTCCCATCGAGATGGCAGTTGGTATTGGTACATTGGGCCGGGCGGGTTGCCCTGTATACTGTGGTAAGTGTGCTAAGCCTGGTCTTTGCCTTGCCCCTTCTTTGGATGATCTCAACCTCATTGAAGACGGATCCTCAGGTTTATCATGTGCCACCGATTTGGATCCCAAATCCCATTCGGTTTGCGAACTATCTGGAGGTGCTCACGCGACGGCCGTTTGGCTTGTGGTTTCTCAACACACTGCGATATTGCTTGCCCAGCACGTTTGGAGCTATAGCTTCCGCCACCTTGGTCGCCTATAGTTTCTCCAGGATTCGATGGCCGGGTCGTGATTTCCTCTTTTACGTTTGCCTTTCCACGATGATGATCCCCTTCCAGGTGCGCATGATTCCGCTTTACATTATCTTCAGGCATCTAGGCTGGATCAACTCTTATAAGGCTCTGGTCATTCCCACTTTCTTCGGAGAGGCCTACTTCATCTTCATGTTACGCCAGTTCTTCATGACGATCCCCGGGGAGCTCTCCGATGCGGCCCGAGTGGATGGGTGCTCAGAGCTAGGCATCCTGTTACGCATCATTATGCCGTTAGCTAAGCCGGCCTTGGCCGTGGTAGGTCTCTTTCAGTTCATGGGAGCCTGGAATGATTATCTTGGGCCATTGATTTATCTTAACCGGGAAAGCCTGTTCCCTTTGGCGTTAGGCCTTCAGTCGATGCGCTCCAGCTTCCAGGAAGCCCTGGTGTGGCCTTATCTGATGGCTGCCAGTACAATGATCATCGCTCCCATCATCATAACTTTCTTCCTCACCCAACGTACCTTCGTCGAAGGCATCACCGTGACAGGCCTGAAGGGGTAAAACGTCGGCTGGTTCAACGACGAAGAAGGGGCGAGGGAAGTTTCGCCCCTTCTTTTGTGGGACCTGCCATCGGGTTGATGCCTCCCCACGTGGCCTCGCCTGTTAGACGCCTAATGATTTCTCGCTTATACTTTTCCTAACGCTTTCCCTCGATACTGGAAAAGCGCTCCAGCATGCTCCTCGAGCGCTCTTCAGGGTTCGTCCGCTTGATGTGAGCGAATTATAAGGGCGCACGGCCATGTGCCCCGATGATAAAGAGAGGTGTCAGGATGTCGAAATCTGTAGACCGCTTCGGCGCTAGTACCGTCCTCGAGGTCGATGGTGGCTCGGTCGTCATGTATCGATTATCACGTCTGGAAGAGCTAGGTCTCGTCTCCCTCTCCCGCCTCCCCTTCTCGATCCGGATCCTCCTGGAGGCGGCCTTGCGACAGTGCGACGGTTTCCAGATTACGGAAGAGGATGTGTTGAGCCTGGCGCGATGGGAACCGCAGCAGGCGACAGGTCGCGAGATCCCTTTCAAGCCGGCGCGCGTCCTTCTGCAGGACTTCACGGGCGTGCCCGCGGTGGTGGATCTGGCCGCCCTGCGCTCGGCGATGCATCGACTCGGCGGCGATCCCAGGCGTATCAACCCCCTGATCCCCGTGGATCTGGTCATCGACCACTCCGTGCAAGTGGACTACTTCGGCGCGGCCTACGCGTTGTCCCGCAATGTCCATCGGGAGTTCAAGCGGAATCGGGAGCGATACGAGTTCCTGCGCTGGGGCCAGCAGGCTTTCGACAACTTCCGCGTTATCCCCCCGGCGACCGGCATCGTGCACCAAGTCAACCTAGAGTACCTGGCTAAGGTGGTGCAAACCCGTGACCAGGATGGCGAGACGGTCGCCTTCCCGGATACGCTGGTGGGCACCGACTCCCACACGACCATGATCAACGGCCTCGGCGTCCTCGGATGGGGCGTCGGTGGCATCGAAGCTGAAGCCGTGATGCTCGGTCAACCCATTTATATGCTCGTGCCTGAGGTGGTCGGCTTTAAGCTGTATGGTCAACTCCCCGAAGGCGCGACTGCCACCGATCTAGTGCTGACCATAACCCAAATGCTGCGGGAGCGAGGCGTGGTGGGCAAGTTTGTGGAGTTCTACGGCCCTGGAGTGGAAAGCCTGAGCCTGCCCGATCGCGCGACCATCGCCAATATGGCGCCCGAATATGGGGCCACCATGGGCTTCTTCCCCGTGGACGAGGAGACGTTGCGATACCTGATCGGCACGGGACGGGATGAGGCGCTGGTGGACCTGGTGGAGCGATATACCAAGGAGCAGGGACTCTTCCGGACCGAGGATACGCCGGATCCAGAATTCACCGATGTGTTGGAGCTGGATATGGGGGAGGTGGAGCCCAGCCTGGCAGGGCCCAGGCGTCCTCAGGATCGCGTGCCCTTGCGGGATATGAAGCCCGCCTTCTTCAGCGCGCTTCAGGAGACGTCGAACCGAACTACCCTTGCCGCGACGAAGGCCCCGGAACGTCAGATCGAGGTGTGCCTGGGCGATGAGGTGGCGAGGCTCCACGACGGCTCCGTGGTGATCGCCGCCATCACCAGTTGTACGAATACCAGTAACCCCTCGGTGATGATCGCCGCCGGGCTGTTGGCGAAGAAGGCGGTAGAGCGAGGGCTGCGCGTTAAGCCGCATGTGAAGACCAGCCTGGCCCCTGGCTCTCGGGTCGTCGGGGAGTACCTGAAGAGGTCCGGCTTATTGCCCTATCTGGAGGCGCTGCGTTTTCATCTCGTGGGCTTCGGGTGTACGACATGTATCGGCAACAGCGGGCCGCTGCCGGAGGCGGTGGATCAGGCGATCGAGGAGCACGACTTGATCGTAGCCGCGGTGCTCAGCGGCAATCGGAACTTTGAAGGGCGTATCCATTCGCGGGTGAAGGCCAACTATCTGGCGTCGCCGCCTTTGGTCGTCGCCTATGCCCTGGCGGGTCGCGTGGACATCGATCTGCTCCACGAGCCGTTGGCTTATGATCCGAACGGACAACCTGTTTATTTGAAGGATATCTGGCCGACGCAAGAGGAGGTCCGACGGGAGGTCCACCGCGCGTTGAGCTCTGAGATGTTCCGTCGCCAGTATGCTGATGTGTTCGATGGCGGCGATCTATGGAAGCAGATCCGCGTGTCTGGCGGTGATCTGTACGAATGGGATCCAGAGTCCACTTATGTACAGGAGCCCCCCTTCTTCACGGAGATCTCGCTGGATGTCCCTCCGTTGCAGGATATCCGCGGGGCGCGCGTGCTGGTGTTGTTAGGGGATTCCGTGACTACGGACCACATCTCGCCGGCGGGAAGCATCGCACCCGACAGTCCGGCGGGGCGCTATCTGATGGAACGGGGCGTACAGCCGCGTGACTTCAATTCATATGGCTCACGGCGGGGAAACCATGAGGTGATGATGCGCGGCACGTTTGCTAACATCCGGCTTCGGAACTTCCTGGTGCCTGGCGCCGAAGGGGGCATCACTGTTTACCTGCCCTCAGGGGAGCGGATGAGCGTTTACGACGCGGCGATGCGATACAAGGCTTCACAAACGCCGTTGCTGGTGCTGGCGGGCAAGGAGTACGGCACCGGTAGCTCGCGGGACTGGGCCGCCAAGGGAACCTATCTCCTGGGTGTGAAGGCGGTGCTGGCGGAGAGCTTCGAGCGCATCCATCGCAGCAACCTGATCGGCATGGGGGTCCTGCCGCTTCAGTTCCAGGAAGGCGAGAGCTGGCGGTCCTTGGGGCTGACCGGCTGTGAGATCTACGATATCGAGGGGATCCGTGACGGTCTGGAGCCTCGGCAGGTGCTCACGGTGCGGGCCCGGAGCGAGGACGGCGAGGAGAAGGTGTTCTCGGTCATCGCTCGGGTGGATACGCCTGTGGAGGTCGAATACTATCGTAACGGCGGGATCCTGCAGACGGTCTTGCGGCAGATGCTGAGAGGCTGACCGGGCTTATTTGACCACATCTTTCGCGAGGCATATCATGTACGAGAACCTGCTTCCTCGTTAAAATGATATATGGTAACGGTGTCCGATGCGCTCATGTTGGCATATGCGACACTAAAGTTGGGGCGACGCATGCGTCGCCCCATAGGCATCAATATTAACGACGTCGATGAAGAGAGAACGTCGGGCAGCCACGAGGGCTGCCCCTACGACATATCCGATCCAGAGTAGGGGCGCCCCTTGTGGGCGTCCCATGTGCATTAAGCTCACAACATAGGCGGGGGTTCCCACCCACGGTTTTTCACCGTTCAGGAACTGACACGCCCTGAAGGGTGGTGTAGAGGGGGATCTCCTCCGCAGAGAAACGCTTTTTCTCGCCTTTCACTTGTCTGGTTGAGGTTTGAGCTGGTTGCCTACGGCCCCACGGGGCAGGGGTTGGCGTTCCTCCGAACTACTTGGGGATGCAAGGACACGCTCCCATATCGCTTAACTTAGTGCGCATGGGGCGATGCATGTGTCGTCCCTACCGAATCATGGATTGGTGTTGGCTTTACGAGTCGGGTGAATGAACGAAAGACCGGCTAGGCAAGCTCTTATCTTTGGCGCAGGAAGCGTAGGGCGCGGCTTCCTAGGACACCTATTGCACGATTCCGGCTATGAGCTGGTTTTCGTGGATATCGATGAGCGCCTGCTGCGGGCTATCAATGAGCGTCAGGGATACACGCTTCGGCTCGCGGGCTTGGATCATGTGGAGGATCTTCACATCGGCCCTGTCCGAGGGATCCACGCGGATGACCAGGAGGCCATTTCTCAGGCCCTTGTCGAGGCTGATCTCGTCGTCACTGCTGTGGGCGCCCGGTCTTTGTCCGCGGTCGCAGCAAGCTTGGCCGTTGGGCTGGTATCGCGTGCCCGGTATCGCCCCGAGGCTCCTTTGAACATCATCATCTGCGAGAATGTGAAACACGCGGCGTCCTTCCTCCGCCAGGCGATCCGTCGCCATTTGTTGTCCAGGCTTCATGATTATCTAGAGCGTCGTGTGGGCTTCGTGATGAGCGTGATCGCCCGCATGGTGACGTCCCCGCCACCTGAGATACAAGCCGTGGACCCGACCCTGATCATCGCGGAGCCCTATCGGCGTCTCTTTGTAAATCGTCACGGCTTCGTCGGGAGGATCCCGGACATCGTCGGACTGGAGCCACTGGATCATTTCTCCGCGTGGGTGGATTGGAAGTTGTACATCCACAACGCGGGACATGCTGTGTTGGGCTACTTGGGGTATCTGCGCGGGTATACTTATGGGTACGAGGCGTTGGATGATCCTGCCATCGCCCTATGGGTCAGGCGGGCCATGCGTGAGTCCGCTCAGGCCCTGGCGATCGAGCATGGGTTCGATCGAGACGCGTTGGAGGCACAGATCCAGGACTTGCTCCGGCGCTTCGCCAACCGACATCTGAAGGATCCCATCGTCCGGCTGGCGCGCGATCCGTTGCGTAAGCTGGCGCCTTCTGATCGGCTGGTGGGGGCCGCCACGCTCTGTTGGCGCCACCGCATCAGGCCTGATGCGCTGACCCTGGGGATCGCGGCCGCTCTCATGTACGATGCGCCATCCGACCTGGAGGCGCGGCGGCTGCAGGATCGCCTGTGGGCCAAAGGGGTAGACGGGGTCTTGCAGGAAGTATGTGGCCTGAAGCCCGACGATGAACTCGTCCGCATGATCCGGGCCCGTTATCAGAAATTACATTCTAGTGGAATCCCTATCGCTTCAGTGAAAGAGGACTGACCACGCGTAATACGCGACATTAACAGCATCATAGAGGGTCTGACCGCTTAGTGATGACTTAAACCATATTGAGCAGAGAGGAGAGCCATGGCTAAAAGGACTCAATCCACATCCGCTGCGGTGCCCGATGAGGCTTTGCAGGAGTTGACCCGTGAACAGGCATTGGATATGCTCCGGCAGATGATCGAGATTCGCTTCTTCGAGAACACGATGTTCGATCTGTTGAGCCGGGATATCATTCGCGGCGCCTCCCACCTGTACGCAGGCCAGGAGGCCGTGGCCGTTGGGGCCATCGCCGCGCTGCGAGATGATGACTACATTACCAGCACCCATCGCGGCCATGGCCACTGTCACGCCCACGGTGATCGCCATGCCAAGACGCCCGAGGAAAAGCAGGAGCACATGAACCGCATGATGGCGGAGATCATGGGCAAGATCACCGGATACTGCAAGGGCAAGGGCGGGTCCATGCACATCGCCGATGTGGCCCATGGCAACCTGGGGGCCACGGCCATCGTGGGGGGAAACATCCCGGTGGCGACCGGCGCGGGTCTGGCCATCAAGCTGAGGCGCGAAGATAAGGTCGTCCTCTGCTTCTTTGGAGAAGGCGCGGTGAACAACGGCGCGTTCCATGAGGCCGTCAACATGGCGGCTATATGGAACCTGCCGGTCGTCTACGTGTGTGAGAACAACCTCTATGCGATGTCCGTGCCTTGGAAGAAGGCCAGCAAGTTGCCCAACGTCGCCGACCGCGTGCAGGCATATGGCATCCCCGGCGTCGTCGTAGACGGGCAGGACGTCGTCGCCATGTATAAGGCCACCCTGGAGGCCGTGGAGCGCGCCCGGCGTGGTGAGGGGCCCACGCTCATCGAGGCGAAGACCTATCGCTACTATGGGCATTCCCGCTCCGATCCCAAGCGGTATCGCACGAAGGAGGAGGAGCGGGAGTGGCGGGAGAAGCGCGATCCGATCAACCTATTTAAGCGGCGGTTGATCACGGCCGGCTGGCTCACCGAAGAGGAGTTCGCGGAAATGGAGCGGGCGGCCGAGCAGAAAATCCAGAAAGCCGTCGAGTTCGGCCTGCAGTCGCCGGAGCCGCCCCCGGAGGAGCTTTACAAGGACGTCTACGTCGAGATCAAGCCCACGCCGGAGGAGATCGAACGGGAGCGCGAGCTGCGCGAGCGGGTGCGCAACTCGCCGGACATGCGACAGATCCCCTATTGGCAGGCGCTGAATGAGGCGCTGCGTGAGGAGATGGATCGCGATCCCGACGTCTTCCTCCTCGGTGAGGACATCGGGCTGTATGGTGGCGCCTACGGCGTGACCCGTGGCCTGTATGAGGACTACGGCGAAGAGCGGGTGATCGATACTCCCATCTCGGAGGCGGCGATCGCTGGCGCCTGCGTGGGCGCGGCCATGGTGGGCATGCGCCCCGTGGGGGAGATCATGTACGTGGACTTCACGCCGCTGGCCATGGACCAGCTCGCCAATCAGGGGGCCAAGAACAGGTACATGTTCGGCGGTAAGACGATGGTGCCCCTGGTGATGCGCACGGAGGGCGGGGCCGGCCGCGCCATCGGCGGCCAGCATTCGCAGAGCCTGGAGGCGATCTGGACGCACTATCCCGGCATTTACGTGGTCATGCCGGCGACGCCGTATGACGCCAAGGGGCTGTTGAAGGCGGCCATCCGTGACCCGAACCCAGTCCTCTTCATCGAGCATAAGATGCTGTACAGGACCAAAGGGCCGGTGCCAGAGGAAGAGTACGTGATCCCGCTGGGGGTGGCCGATGTCAAGCGCGAGGGGACCGATCTCACCATCGTCACCTACTCCCGCATGGTGCTGAGGGCGTTAGAGGCGGCGGAGATCCTGGCTGAGCAGGGGATCAGCGTCGAGGTCGTGGACCTGCGCACCCTGAAGCCGTTGGATCTGGACACGGTCGTCAACTCCATCAAGAAGACCGGTCGCTTCGTGGGCGTGACCGAGGGATATCGTACGAACAGCTTCATCAGCGAGGTGATGGCCCTGGTGAACGAGGCCGCCTTTGACTGGTTGGATGCGCCTATGGTGCGCGTGGCCGCCGCGGACGTCCCTGTGCCTCGCGCGGAGTCGCTGGAGGATCTGGCGATCCCAAATACGCAGGCCATCGTGCGGGGATGCCTGGAAGTGTTGGGGAAGACGCTCTAAGGGGGAGGCAGCGCGTTATGGCGTCAGAGATCATCGTCCCTAAGATGGGGCAGACGGTTGAGACGGTACGCCTGGTGCAGTGGCTGGTCAAGGAGGGGGATGAGGTTCGGCGCGGGGATCCGATCCTGGAGATCGAGACGGACAAGGCGACCTTTGAGGTGCCGGCGCCGGCTTCTGGGGTCGTGCGCATCATTGAGCATCAAGAGGGTGAGGAAGTGCCCGTGGTGACCCGGGTGGGGATCATCGCGGCCCCGGACGAGGACATCAGCCAGATGTTGGCCGAGAAGCCCGGACCTAAACGGGAGGAGCCTGTCCCTGTCGCGGAGGCCGTCGTCCCCGCGACGGCTCCCGGCGGTGACGGCGCCCCGGCACCAGCCGCTCCCGCTGAAAGAAAGCGGATATTCGCCTCGCCTCGGGCCCGGAAGCGGGCGCGCGAGGCAGGGATCACGGATCTA
>DUEN01000190.1 GCA_011176545.1 Caldilineae bacterium
GCTCACCCGCTTCGCCATAGAGAGCGCTCCCCGGGGATATCAGGGCGGGATCACGTTCGCCCTCGTCGCGACGCTGGGCACCATGCAACTCTTCTTCGGATATGTGGAGAATTACACCCTGATCACCCTGGGGATGATGGTGTATCTGTGGCTGGCCTGGCGCTGCCTCGCCGGGCGTCTCACCCCCTTATGGCCGGCGATCGTCCTAGCGATCACCCACGGGTTGCATCCTTCGACTATCGTGCTGGCGCCATCCCTCGTGTACCTGGGCTGGGTCTGGGCACGCCAGGCGGAGAGGCGCCGCTACGGATCTGCGCTCTGGCGGATCGTCCTACCCATGCTCTTGGTGGCCGGCGGCGTGATCCTTCTCATGGAGGCGGGAGGGCATGGGCTGAATTACCTGTTCGGGGAGGACCGGCCTGGTGGCGGCGATGGGCGCTGGTTCGTGCCTCTGTTCGAGACGACGACCCGATGGGAGCATTACACGATGTTCTCATGGGGGCATCTGGTCGATATCCTGAATGAACAGCTCCTCACAGCGCCCGTCGTGTTGCCAGCCTTAGCGCTCCTTGCGGCGATGGCCTGGACGCGAGTGCGGGAGACCTCGCATTGGACGCGCCTACTTCTGCTGGCATCCGGATGCTATCTCCTCTTCACCTGGACCTGGAACCCGGATTATGGAGGGCAGCGGGATTGGGATCTCTTCGCGCCGGCGGCGGTCCCCCTGGCTCTGCTGTTGGCGGATCGCCTGATGGCAGCCCTCCCGGAGGCGGAAGCCTATGTTCAAGTGGGGATAGGGCTCGTCGCGGCGCAGGCGTTCCACACGATCGCCTGGATTTACCAGAATACCCAACCTTGGTCCTGGCCCCAAGGGTAGGAGGTCCGTGACCCCTTATCTCGAAGCCGCCAAGAAATCCTTCCAGAGGCATCTGGCCTATCGCGCTGCCAACATCGCCGGCATCATCACGAACGCCTTCTTCGGCGCGATCTACATCTTCATCTATCTGGCGCTCTTCCGAGAGCGGGCTGAGGTCGGCGGCCTGGGCGTCGATGATGCGGTGGCCTATGTGGTCGTCAGCCAGGCCCTGCTCATGGCGATGTCCGCCTTCGGCAATCGGGAACTTTCAGAGGCCATCATCCGGGGGGATATCGTCGTCGATCTCAGCCGGCCGGTGGATTTCTACGCCCTCTGGGCCGCGCTGGATCTGGGCCGGGCCGTTTACTATCTCTTCTTCCGCGGCGTGCCAACCTTCCTGATCGGATGGGCGCTCTTTCGTCCCAGGCTCCCGGCCCACCTCGCGACCTGGGGTTGGTTCCTGGCCTGCATCGTCGTGGGCATGGTGGTCAGCTTCGCCTTTCGGTTCGTCATCGACACCCTGGCCTTTTGGACCACTGACGTGCGCGGGCTCCAATACTTCAACAGCGTGCTCATCATCTTCTTCGCCGGGTTCATCGTGCCGCTGAACTTCTTCCCGGCCCCACTGCGCGCCGTGGCCGAGATCCTCCCCTTCAGAGCGCTCGCCCACCTGCCCATTAGCGTCTATCTGGGCAAGGAGAGCGGGATCGCCCTCGTCCGAGCGCTCGCGCTACAAGTGGCCTGGGCGATCGCTTTGGTGACGCTCGGCCGTCTCATGCTACGCCTCATGATGCGCCGCCTCTCCGTGCATGGAGGATGATGATGTGGGCATACGTGAGATTGTATCCCAGGCTGATCGGGGCACAGATCCGATCTCAAATGCAGTACCGGATCTCCTTCCTCGCGGAGCTCATGGGCAATCTCTTCATCACCGGGCTGGACTTCGCGACGCTCGTCATCCTGCTGACGCGCTTCCAGGAGATCGGAGGATGGACGCTGGCCGAGGTGGCGTTCCTCTATGGGACGTCCACCATATCCTTCAGCCTGGCGGAGATCCTCTCGGGCGCCCTGGATGGCTTCGATCGATGGGTCGTGCGGGGCGAGTTCGATCGTGTGCTCATCCGCCCGCTGGGCACGATCTTTCAAGTCATGGTCGGTGGCTTCCGCCTCCGACGCTTTGGACGCCTCGCCCAGGGGACGGCCGCCTTCATCCTGTCCCTGACGTGGCTGCATCCCTCGTGGGGAGGCGTGCAATGGGCCTTTCTGGTGACGATCCTGATCGGGGGAGCGCTCTTCTTCCTGGCGATTTACCTCTTCACCGCGACCGCCTCCTTCTGGACGCCGCAGACAGCCGAGATGGGCAATATCCTCACCAACGGCGGGAGCTTCATGACCAGCTATCCGATGCACATCTATGACGAATGGCTGCGCGCCATCTTCACCTTCCTGATCCCGATGGCCTTCATCAACTACTATCCCGCCCTCTATCTGTTAGGGAAGCCCGATCCCCTTGGCCTGCCAGATTGGGTGCCGTTTCTCTCGCCGCTGATCGCTATCGGGGTGTTCGGCCTTTCGCTGAAGGTATGGCGGATCGGCGTGCGTCACTATCAGAGCACGGGGAGCTGATGGGGACGGAGGACGATAGACGAAAGACGAGAGACGGAAGACGGGGATGGAAGAGGGGCGATGGAGGGAGCTGTGATTCGCGTTAAGGGTTTGCGTAAGGAGTTTCGCGTTTATCGGCATCATCGGGGCGCCCTGGGCGCGCTGCGCAATCTGCTGACTCGCGAGTATCACGTGGTGAAAGCCATCGACGGCATCAGCTTTCACATCGAGCGCGGGGAGCTCATCGGCTACCTGGGTCCTAACGGCGCGGGGAAATCGACCACCCTCAAGATCCTCACGGGCATCCTGGTGCCCACGGCTGGGGAGGTGCGCGTCGATGGCCGGGTCCCCTGGCGGGATCGCGTGGAGCACGCTCGACACATCGGCGTCGTGTTCGGCCAGCGCACGAACCTGTGGTGGGACCTGCCAGTCATCGAGTCCTTCGAGCTGCTCCGGCATATCTACCGGGTGCCGGCCGATCGCTATCGCCGCACTTTGCGGATGCTCGACGATCTCCTGGAGTTAGGGCCTTTCCTCGACACACCAGTGCGCAGCCTCAGCCTGGGCCAGCGGATGCGCGCGGATCTGGCCGCCGCGCTCCTGCACGACCCATCGCTGCTCTTCCTGGATGAGCCGACCATCGGGTTAGACGTGGTCGCCAAGGAGCGCATCCGGGGGTTCATCCGCACGGTGAACCAGGAGCGCGGCACCACGATCATCCTGACCACCCATGATCTGGGCGATGTCGAGAAGCTGTGTCGGCGCGTGATCATGATCGATCACGGCCATCTCGTGTTCGACGGGGAGCTATCGCAATTGAAGGAGCGTTTTGGTGGTGGGAGGATCGTGGTCGTGGACTTCGTGGAGCCTCCCGATGATGTGAGACTCCCGGGTGCCCGGCTGATCCGTCGAGAGGCCAACCGCGTGTGGTTACGCGTCGATCGAGATAACGGCCACA
>DUEN01000191.1 GCA_011176545.1 Caldilineae bacterium
CTGCGCCGCCGCAACCCCACAATTGAGCCCCCTTCTCCAACCTAGGAGAAGGGGGGCGGTGGGATGAGGGATGCTCACTCCTCTTCTAGCCGCAACACGGTGAAGAAAGCCTCCTGCGGGATTTCAACGCGGCCGATCTTCTTCATGCGCTTCTTGCCCGCCTTTTGCTTCTCCAGCAGCTTGCGCTTTCGGGTGACGTCACCACCGTAGCATTTCGCCAGTACGTCCTTACGTAGCGCCTTTACGTTGGCGCGGGAGATCACTTTCTTCCCGATAGCGGCCTGGATGGGGACGGTGAACAACTGTCGGGGGATGACCTCTTTCATTTTCGAGACCAGGCGCTGCCCCTTGATATACGCCTGATCCCGATGCACGATCATGGACAACGCATCCACTGGCTGCTCGTTGACGAGGATGTCTAGCCGCACCAGATCGGCGGGCCGATAGCCGTCGAACTGGTAATCCATCGAAGCGTACCCGCGCGTGCGCGCCTTTAATTCGTTGTAGAAATCGACCAGGATCTCGCTCAGCGGGATCTTATAGGTCAAGAGCACCCGTCGCTGGTCCAGGTACTCCTGGTTCTTGAACTCGCCACGCCGCCGGGTGACCAGGTCCATGACCGCGCCGATGAACTCGGTCGGCGTGAATACCGAGATCTCCACCCACGGCTCGGCGATCTCGGCGATCTCGTTCTCGGGCGGCAGCTCAGCCGGGTTATCCACCATGATCACCTCGCCGTTGGTCTTACGTACGCGATATTCGACCGACGGCGCGGTGAACACGATATCGAGATCATATTCCCGCTCCAGCCGCTCCTGTACGATCTCCATGTGGAACAGCCCCAGGAACCCGCAGCGGAAGCCAAACCCTAACGCCTGCGACGTCTCCGGCTGAAAGGTGAGGGCCGCGTCGTTGAGCTGAAGCTTCTCCAAGGCCTCGCGCAGCAGGTTGTAGTCCTCGCCCTCGGCCGGATATACGGACGCGAAGACCATGGGCTTCATGGGCTGATACCCGGGCAATGGCTCCGTCGCCGGGTTGGCCGCGAGCGTGATCGTGTCCCCCACCCGGCACTCCTGGATCGTCTTCAGGCCGGTGGCGATGTACCCTACTTCCCCGGCCGATAACTCCCCGGTGGGGCGCATGGCCGGCGTGAACACGCCGATCTCCATGGGCATCGTCTCCACGCCGGAGGACATCAGGCGTAGCGGCTCATCCGTGCGCACGCGGCCATCGACCATCCGTACGTAGGCTACGACCCCCTTGTAGGCGTCGTAATGGGAGTCAAAGATGAGCGCTCGCAACGGCGCCTCAGGGTCACCCTTCGGCGGGGGGACCTGCTCGATGACGGCGTGGAGCACCTGCTCCACATTCGTCCCTTCCTTAGCGGAGATGCGGATCACGGAGTCGGGGTCCACGCCAAGCAGCTCGGCGACCTCTTGTGCCACCTCGTCGGGGCGGGCGGACGGCAGATCGATCTTGTTGACGACGGGGATGATCTCCAGGTCGTGCTCGATGGCCAGATAAAGGTTGGCCAGCGTCTGGGCCTCGATCCCCTGGGAGGCATCCACCACGAGGATGGCGCCCTCACAGGCGGCCAGCGCCCGCGAGACCTCGTACGAGAAATCGACGTGGCCCGGCGTGTCGATCAGGTTAAGCTCGTACGTCTCCCCGTCGGTGTGCGTATAGAACATGCGCACGGCCGACGCCTTGATGGTGACCCCTTTCTCGCGCTCCAGCTCCATATCATCCAGGACCTGGTCCCGCATCTCGCGCTCGCTCAGGGTCCCGGTGATCTGCAGGAGGCGGTCAGCCAACGTCGATTTTCCGTGATCGATATGGGCAATGATGCAGAAGTTACGGATATGCTTCAGATCCATCGCTTCTCTGAAGTCCTCTGTCCTGCCTCGTCTCGTCCCCCCTTGAGTACATTAGCCATCATCATGACCAGTCTTGCATCCCCATCCAGCGATCGCGGGCTCGGTCGTAGTACAGGATCGTCTCTCGCAAGCCCTCCTCCCGAGTATACTCGGGCGCCCATCCAGTGTGTTCCTTAAAGGTGGTGTAATCCACGCCCAGGCGGCGGAGCTCCGTGGAGCCAGGGCGATATCGCGAGGGATCGATGATGAGCTCCTTCTCGCCCCACATGTTCATCTCCTGTCCTACCTTGATGATGAGCTCCGCCCACTCTTTGTTGCTGATGTCGTGGCCGAAGCCGTAGGCGTAGGTCCTGCCTGGCTCGCCGAAGACGGTGGCATAGAGATGGCCGCGCACCCCGTCCAGGACGTAGGTGTAGTCACGAGTGGCGTCCGGGTTGCCCATGACGATCCGGTCCCGGGAGAGCGCTTGCGTAATGATGGTGCCGGTGAGGTAACGCGGGCTCTGCCGCGGGCCGAAGTTGTTGAACATCCGGGTCCCGACCACGGGGATCCCGTATGCCTGGTAGTAATTCTTCCCCAGGAAGTCCGCGGCCACCTTGGAGGTCGCATAGGGGCTCTGCGGGTTCACGGGGGATCGCTCGTCGAAGATGACGACCCCGTCCTCTCGGAACCGGTAGAAGTCCCGCAGGTCTTCATTGATATTGCCGAACTCCTCCGAGGTGCCGGCCAGGTCGAACTTGAACAGCTCCAGGTCCTCGTCCACGATGGCCTGCAGCAGGTTTAGCGTGGCGATGGTGTTGTTCATGAACGTCTCCAATGGCCTGTGCCACGACTCGCCTACGTGCGCCTGCGCGGCCAGGTGGAAGATGATGGGCGGCTCCGAGGCGTCCTCCTTGACGGCGCGGATGGCCGCGCGGGTGGAATAGGGATCGATCAGGTTTCCCCAGTGAACGGTGACGGCCTTCAGCGTCTGGGGGGATAGGTTCTGCAGGCCACGGGATGAGGCCCGTACGAAGATATGGACGTTGGCTCCCAGCTCCACCAGGACATCCGTCAAGTGGCTGCCGATGAAGCCAGCCGCGCCGGTGACGAGCACCGTCCGGCCACGTAGCGTATCCTTAATGCGATCGTCGAGTTGCATGGTTCCCTCTCTTATCTTTAGAAGTTGTGGAAATTCAGGAGCGATTCATAAATCGCCCAGGCTATATTCTTCTCGTAGGGACAACCGGTCAGTCGCCCCATTGGCATCAAGTTAACGATGCTGAGGGGGGCCTCAGCTCATAGAGACGAAATC
>DUEN01000192.1 GCA_011176545.1 Caldilineae bacterium
AGTTGATGCTGGAATTGCTAGAAAAGAGCAGAGCAATCCAGACCTGCGGCTGGCCCGTCAGGTCGCCGAGACCTGGCACATCGGTCAGGGTCAAGCCCTTCTTCCCGCCACCCTTGGGAGTCTCCCCAGCTCCGGCGCCCACGGAAGCTGTCGCCATCCGTCGAAGCGCCCCAGAAGAACCAGTCGTGCTCGGCCTCTGTATACACCCAAACCCTGAATGACAGCTCGGCGGCCGTAGCGTCGGCGAGGCTGAAGGGACCGTAGATCATCCAGCTTTGCACATTGCGAGTTATCTCCATTAAGTATGAGGCGATGCACTAGCACCGCCTCGACTGACAGATATCAAACGCCTTCTCAAAGCCATAAGCTGGCGAGCAGGAAATCCACCCTACATGCCCTTTACGGTTATGTGAAGCTACCTCGAACCAGAAGGTACCCGGAAACGGGCCCAGAGGTCAAAGGAGCGCTCCTCCCAGCTCTGCGTGGCGTACACATTGAAGCTGAAGGTGTTGGCACCAACCACCAGGTGCGAGGCCACGGCGGCCGAGTTGTCGTTGAACGGCATCCAACGACTAGGCTCGGCGATGTTGGTATAGCCACCGTCTCGCTTGGGGAAGGCCGCGTAGACCTGAGTTTCGGTGAAAGCATGGGCGTTGAAGGTGAACCCGTGGCTCTTGAAGCCGTAGTAGACCTTGAACTGCAGCGGCTCCGCTCCCGCGGGCAGGTCAGCGGTGACTTCGTAGGTATCTGAGCCAGCACCATACCGGTTGTAGGGCCCATCTTCGACGTCCAGGAAGTAGTAGGGCTGGGGATCACTGCAGCTGGCATCGAGTTGCGGCGTCGGGTCATCGTAGTAATGATACAGGGTATGGCTGGCATCCGCCTCCGTGGTGCAGATGTCGGGCAAGCTCTCGAACCACAGGTCACCGATGTACAGGTCCACGTCCTCGGTGCAAGCGTATCCAGCACAGGTGTCAGGTTGACGCAGAGTGATGGTCAGCTCCACCGTGGAGCCCTGGAACTCGCTGACGTCGGCAAAAGCCACGATGTAGTCGGTAGCCAGTTCGGTCTCGAAGATGTAGGAGGCGTAGGTCATCACCGTCTGCCCGCTGGCTGGGTGATGCACCCTGATCTCAACGCCTGCCCTGCTATCCGTCTCGTTCACGCCGCCATTCCTGGCAGTGGCCAGGGGGATGGCGACCACGTCAACGCCGAAGGGGACAGCGAGAGGGCCGCGCATCGAGCTCCCGCTGGCGCTGATCCAGGAGGTCTCCGTGCCGTGGCCGTAGCCGCGCACGTAGACCTTCGCCACCTGCCCGAAGACCCCCTTGGGATCGGCCACCACCTGAGCCTGGCCGTCGTTGGCCCAGGTCATGCCCGCTTCCCAGGTCTCAACAGTGCCCTGGTGCTCCGCGCCGGTGTGGTCGTACAGGAACAGGAAATTGGCCGCGGGAGTGGGGGGCGGAGTGGCCGTGGCCGTCGGAGAGATGGCTGTCGGCGTCGGGGTAGGCGTAGGGCCTACAGGGCCGGAGTGGTCTTTCAGGCTCAACGGCAGGAACCAGGGCCCCCAACGGCTCAGCACGCGTGCCGAAATTTCCGCCGAATAGTCGCTTTCGTTGCCCGACGAATCGTAGGCGGTCACGGCCAGGTAGTAGACGCGCACAGGCAGCAGGCCGGGGATGCGTAGTTCGGTCAAGTTGGTGGCATCCACCACATGGTCGTACTGCCGAGAGACGGTGCCATAGTGTACCTTGTAGCCCACCACATCCGCTTCGGGGTTCACCACCCAGCGAACCTCCAAAGCGCCAACATCCGGGGTCAGCTCCACGCCTCTGGGCGGTGAAGGCGGCACAGTGTTCTCCACATGCACGGGGGCCGCGCTGTAGGCCACCCCCGGCGGGTGCTTCAGGTCATCGACGCGGACATAAACGTAGTAGTCCCCCGTGGGTACCTCCGAGGTATCCCAGACGTAGCTGGTGGTATCCTCGCTCAACCCAGCGGCGATCAGGGTGCCGTCGCTCCCGGAGTCGTTGACGTCGTAGTAGAGCGCCACCGTGGCTTCGTCATCCGCATCGCTGGCCGTCCAGAGGAGCGTATAGCCGTCATCACCCGCCGGCTGGGGCTGAGTGACCTCCACAGCGGGAGCTTGATTGGCTCCCAGCGCGCCGAAGGTGTAGTGCTCATTGCCAGTCACGTTACCGATGCGCGCCTCCCAAATGCCGGGCACGGGGTTCTCGACGAAAAAGACCGTGGAACCCACAGTGGTGGTGTAGCCCATATCCGGATAGACGGAGCCGGGATCGGCCCGCACCTCCTGCCCCAGAGGATCGAGCAGCGAGAAATCCGGGCTGCCCTGCTCCCACTCCAGACCAAAGATGGCCAGGTCCGTGGCCGGCACGGAGACGGTGAAGGCGTTGATGCTGGTCAATTTCAGGCCCTGGGCCTTCGCCTGCGCCAGGTAGGCTGTCTGTTCCACTAACTGGTACTCATCCAGATCGTCGCCGTAGGAAAGGGAGCCGTCGGCGCCGACGAAGAAGGCCCGGCTCAAGGTCACGTTCCGCAGGAACAGCGGGATGGTGACTTGCACGCTGGCCTTGATGCCGTACTCGTGGCCGATGCAGCTTGTGTCGGCGCAGAACTCGCCAAATTCCGCGCCTACGTTGCCGAAGTTCATGTCCATGGGTGGCACATCAACCTTGAAGTAAGACCCGAGCTCGCCTTTGTCCAGGCCCACATTCACCAAGGCGCTTCCCGTGAAATGGTACTTATCGCCGTTGCCCTTCCACACGTGCAGCGTGGCCGTGCCGTCAATCGCCCCCTCATAAGCTGAAATTTGTACGGAGCCCTCCAACCCGCGGTGCTGGCTCAGGATCAGTGCCGCCTGCGCGGCCTCGAAGCTGAGCAGTTCCAACGCGCCGCTGACGCCGATTTCGTAGGGTTTCTCCAGTTTCATGTGCAGCGAGGGCTCGCCGGAGACGGCCGGGCCCACACCCGGCGCCTGCAACACACTCTCGAGGGTGCCCGTGACCTGCACAGTGAGCGGCTCCAGCGTCACGCAGCCCTCCATGCCGGTGAGGACGAAGCCGGCCTGGCCGATGGGGATGCCTGGATCCACCGATCCGCCCAGGCAGACGTAATATAGCCCGTCCTGGTCCAGCTTGAGCTTCACGGTGATGCCCATCTCCCCCTGCTTGCCCTTGCTGCTGAAGTTGGGTAGCGTGAAGCCTGCCTCGCCCTCAATCATGAACTTGCCGTCGGCTCGCAGGGTGAGCGTGGCCTCCGCCTTGGCGATGCTGAAGCTATTGGCTACCTGGATCTCTGGGAGGCTGACGGAGAGGCTGCCCCCGCCCAGATCAATACCGTCCCTGGTGATGCGCAGGTCGTAGACCGAGCCGCCAGAGAGCCCGCCTAGCGCTTCGGGCAGCGTGAGTGTGGCCTCTTTGATGCTGATGCCCTCATTGCTCAAGGTAGCTCCCTTTAGCGACACCGTGCAGGCGGCGATGTCAATCTCCAGGTCGGATACGCTGCCCATAAGGGTGCCGTCGTGCTTCAGCGTGAAGGTGACCGTGCCGGCGTAGGGCAGTCTATCGTCATCGCTGCCCGGAATGGCGATGAGCAGGTCCAGCGTGCCGGAGACCGAGCCATAGATAGCGTTCATGGTCAGCGAGAAGGGGTGCGAGCGCACCTGGAAGCCGGCCAGATAGGCCAGCGCCAGATGGTAACCTCCGACCAGCCTAGGAGTGATGAGGCCACTGACTCCGTTCAGATCGAAGGAATCTTGCAGGACCTCGCTCATCGCCGAGGGGCCAGTGATCAGCGAAAGCAGCCCTCTGCCGGTGGCCGTGTTGTTCGTGGTATCCAAGGTCACGCTGCCGCCGCCGAGGGGGATGTAGTCGCCGATGCGGACGTTCCCCGTGGCTTCCCACTTGCCACCGCCCAGATCGGTGAACATGTCGGCGTAAATGGTGACGTTGCCGAGGGCCATGCTGTTGATCGGCGCGGGTGGCACGGTGGGCGAGGGACCCGGCGTCGGGGTCGGACCGGAAGTGGGCGTGGGAATGATCGTGGGCGTGTGCGTAGGAGTCGGCGTGGGGGTCAACGTTGGCGTTTGTGTCGGTGTGGAAGTGTTGGTGGGAGTGGGCGTGGGGGTATCCGGCGGTGGGATCGGCGTGTAGGTCGCCGGCGGGCCCCACGGAGGCACCGTTCCTCCCTCGGTAGTGATGTAGAAAACGTCGAACTCTTGGCCGACGCTGTTGACCCAGCCGGCGTAGGCCAGGTGTAGACGATCCTCACCATCCGTCACCGCGGCGGGCCATTCAGAATCCCGGCCAGTGGGCACGCTGTAAGCGTAGCTCTCCCAATCCCCCTCCGCGGCCACCCACTGGCGGTAGTAGAGCTCGTCGTAGTCCGCGTCCGCCCGCTCTTGCCAGGCCCAGAAGACGTAGACATTGTTGCCCACACCCACCACGTCCGGCATGGCGGCTTGGTACCATTCCGGCGCACCGAGGAATGAGGTGATACTCTTGAAGCCGCCCCAGTGGCTGCCATCCCACCGTTTGTAGTGGATAACCCAGCGGTCCTCATGGGATATGTACTGCGACCAGACGACGTGGACATGGCCGTTGTCGGTGGCGGCAATGGCCGGATCGTAGCCAGGCGAACTGAGCTTCAGGGGAGCGAGCCAGGAGCCGCTTGTGGAGTCCCAACGGCTGTACTGCACGCTTTCCCCATCGCGCCATACCAGATGGGGCCGCCCACCGCTGACAACGATGTCTGGATCGGCCGAAGCGTAGTTGTTGCTGGAGACCTTGTAAACGCTAGACCAGGACTCACTGGCCGCATCCCAGCGGCGGTAGTTGATGTCCCTATCGCCGTTTCGGTAATGCACCCAGGCGACGTACAGATTGCCCTGATCATCGGCGGCGATGGTCGGCGAATGGGGCCACTCGTCAACGTAATGGCTCCAGGGATACTCGATGACTGTGCTCTGAGGCCCCCAGGCTTGGCTGCTTCCATCCCAACGCCGATAGTAGACCCCGTAGTAGAGCTGTGCCCCTTCCAGCCGCTCGCCAACCCAGACGACGTACACATTCCCCTGGCCGTCGGCAGCTATGGCCGGCTCCTCGCCCTCAGCCAGACTCATCACCGCAGTCCATGTGCCGTTAAGGCGACGGCGAGCGTAATTGATGGTCCACAGCTTATAGGGTATGCCGACGCCCCATTGCCCGTCCTTCCAGACCACGTGCACCATTCCGGCCGTGCTCACGGCGATGGCCGGTTCGACCGACTGCATCCAGTTGACGTCCAAAGGGATGGGGGGTGTCCAGAGGAGATAGCCTGCTGGCTCAGCAGGCACAGCCCCAACTACGGGTTGTTGCTCTGCGGGCGCGGCGTGAGCATCGGGCCATCCCGCCAGGCCAACGGCTGCCAAAGCCAACACGATCAGCCCTAGAGCTAGGATGGCCAGTGTGGTGCAGTTACCTCGTTTCATCAGCTCCACTCCGTGGGGGGTTCCTATTAGGCGAGGGGAATGGTGATTGGGAGGAACCCGGCAGGCCGGGACCGAGGCAGCTACCTTGCCAAAAGACACAAAATGCCATCCCGGACAGGCCGAGATGGCACGCAGCAGATAGGCAGGAGGGTGTTAATTGTTACACCCCCATCCGGGTGGAGTACCATTCGTCCGCGAGGACTAATGGCATCATACCATACCCGCGAACCCATGTCAAAGAAGGCGAAGTTGCTTCCGTTTCGAGGCAATGAAGGAAATCGGGAGCCATTTGAGCAATAATACTTGGTAAGTCTTCTCTACCTGACCGCTGTTTGACCCACTCAATTGCGTTTGGTACAATGTTCTTGTCGAGGCGCGGTGCCTGGGTCTTAATTCTATCCAGGCGGTGTGTTTTCAACTGTCGCCGCTTCAAGGAGAAGGATTCTCAGATACGCTCTAACGACATCTGCTCTAAGCCCCTTCTGCAAAGATCTATCCTTCTTCCTTTCCGCCCTGACTGGCGCTCCGATTCGGCGATCTGCCGCTCTCGCTCGGCGATAGCTCGATATCGGCTGTCTATATTGTTTGCCTAACTTTTGGATCTTCCCTCTCATGAGCACTCATACATCTGAGGGATCCCTATCCCTGTAACAGCGCCAAGTCTGGCTTTTTGGGGCAGCACCGAAGGCGTAAAGCGGCATGTCCGCAAGTAGTCAGTGCGGGAAGGAGTGTACTAATGAAAGCACTTCGTAGGGCGATGGCCTTAATCCGTAGGGCAGCAGGCGGGCTGGCTGGACGGCGAGGAACGATCCTCTGGATCGGTATCATCAGCGTACTGCTGCTCCCCCAAAGCGTCATGGCCTCCAGTACCCTCCCATACCCCTCCCTTGCAGATGGGGAATGGTGTGCCGAGTTTGTCAGTGTAACGAGGGTGGGAGACTTAGGGCACCGGGCCGATGTCAGCGGAAGGATCCATTTCGCCCAGCGTCCATTTGACGCTCGGGACTGGGGGCGAGGTTATAGCGGTGACGTCTTGATCAAGTGGACAGCGCCGCCTTCCAGGGTCTGTAATGGCGAGTCCGTCTCCTATACCTTGGAGGTGCGCAATCTCATCCCCAATCCAGAGGACCCTCGGCACATGATTGCCCGCATCAGCATGGCGCCTCCCGGCCCGCTTCTATTGGATTTGAAAGCCACAGATCCTACCCCCTTTGATCCGATAACCAGCGTCGCCGTCTTGGCGCCACAGGCTGGGGGATCGAACCGATGCACCGCGGTAGTGCGTATCACTCCTGGAGAAGGCCATGTGATCGGTCTCTTCGAGGTGGGCCTTACGATAGGGCCTTTCTACGGGCAGGTCATCTACAACTACAAAATCGTACGATCAGTGTCCTCAGCAGATGAACAAGACTCAGACCACGATGGGCTCACGGATGACCAGGAGCGCGATCTGGGGACTGACCTTAATAACCCGGACACCGACGCCGATGGCCTCAACGACGGTGAGGAAGTCCAACTCGGCTCCAATCCCAATAACCCAGATACCGACAGCGACGGGCTCAACGATGCTGAGGAGGTCCGGCTCGGCACCGATGTCAGTAACCCAGACACCGATGGCGATGGTCTTAATGATGGCGAGGAGGCCCGACTGGGCACCGATGCGACTAACCCAGACACCGATGGCGACGGGAAGAGCGATGGACGCGAGGTGGAAGACGGGACGAACCCCCTGGATCCCAAGGATGAGGCCAGTCCTGTTCCAGGGACCCTGCTGACACCTATCCCTACAGGGACGACGCTTATCGCTGAGGATAGGATCGTCCCCCCTGGCGGGACGGTGCGGGTCCCCATTCGCTTGGAGAATGCCGAGGACATCGCCAGCATAGGCTTCAACCTGAGTTATGACCCATCGGTGGTCCAGGTCACCAACATTCTCAAAGGCTCCCTCCTCGCCCCAGCGACCTTCACCTACAACGCTGATGCCCCCGGTGTGATCCGCTTCGGCTTTGCCGCTCCCACGGGGACCAGCGGTAGCGGCTCAGTGGCCGTCGTTGCGTTCAAGGCCATTGGTGCCGGAGGAAGCAAAAGCCCACTCACCCTCTCTGAGCCGTTGGTCACCGATTCCTCAGGCAGATCACTATCCGTCCGTCTGGTCCATGGTCAGATAACCGTTGAGCAGAGATTGGTAGGGGATGGCAACGGGGATGGGAAGGTCTCCGTGCTCGATGCCCTCATCGCCCTTAAGATGTATGTGAAATCGATCCCCGAAGATTTGATCATGGACGTGAACGGTGATGGGCGGGTGACCCCGGATGACGCCCGTCAGATCCTGATGATGGCCACGCCCTGATGAGAAGGGGGGAGTTAGCGTGAAGAAGATAAAGCTCTTGGCAGCTCATCTACTGGTCTTTTGGGCTTTGGCCCTGGTCTTGCTGCTGACTTTAACCAGTTGTGCCAGCGAGGAAGAGATAGCCTCCGCGCCAACGGCAGCCCCAACCTCCATCTTTGAGGAGATAAAACTACCCGTTCATGCCAAAGGGGCGGGCAGGGTAGGCAGCCTCGAGTTTGTGCTGGTCTACGACCCGGCAGTGCTGGAAGCGACAAAGGTAGAGAAGGGCGCCCTGGCGGGCAATGCCATGATGGAGTTCAGCGTTAAAACTCCAGGCCGGGTTTGGGTGGGGATGATTGACGCTCAGGGTATGAGTGGGGATGGTCCCTTAGCTATTGTATTCTTCCGGGTAGTAGGAAAAGGTGAGGTGATCACTCCCTTAACTCCGGAGGACATAGAAGCCTACGATGCCGAGACGCTGCTCGACATCATCACGGAGGCTTCCCCTGGAAACATCGCGGTCGAGGATCGCTCCTTCATCGCTCCGGTTATCGCCTTTGCAGGCGAATGAGAGCCATCTGACATTCGCAATCCCTTGCATTGAGGTGAACGAGAGCATGTGCGTTCAGCAGGATCGCCTGATACACCGCTTGAACGCCTTAGGTGAGATCGGAGCCACACCAGAGGGCGGGGTCACCCGTCTGGCTTATACACCAGCGTATCGTCAGGCTGAGGAGCTCGTCCGAACCTGGATGGAGGAAGCCGGACTGAACACCAGGATCGACGCGGTCGGTAATCTGATCGGGCGACGGGAGGGGAGGCAGCCAGGCACGCCGTGTATCATGTTGGGTTCGCACATCGATACCGTGACAAACGGCGGACGTTACGATGGGGCGTTAGGCGTGATCTCGGCGATCGAGGTGGCGCAGGCTCTCCAGGAGGATGGTGTCAGCCTGGATGTGCCGTTAGAGGTGGTGGCCTTCATGGATGAGGAGGGCACCCGCTGGAAAAGCGGCCTCTTCGGCAGTCGGGCGATGGCCGGTTTGCTTTCCGAGGAAGACCTGCAACGGCGTGACGGGAACGGAGTCGTCAGGATGGAGGCCATGAGGGCCTGGGGGCTGGATGTGGCCCAGTGGCGTAGGGCAGCCCGTGATCCCGAGGAGGTCGGGTATTATCTGGAGCTGCACATCGAACAGGGGAGCGTTTTGGAGCGGGAAGGACTGGCGGTAGGCGTGGTCACGGATATCGTCGGCCTGTTGTTGTTGGCCATTCACCTGCGCGGCCGCGCGGATCATGCCGGCGCCACGCCGATGGGGCCTCTGCGGCATGACGCTCTACTGGGAGCGGCAGAGGTGGCGCTGGCCGCGGAAGCAACGGCGCAGGCCACTTCCCCCACCTGTGTCGCCACGGTCGGACGGCTGGAGATCCACCCCGGCGTGTTCAACGTCATCCCCGGAGAGGCATTTCTTACTCTGGATCTGCGCGATATCGACGAGGGCGCGCGGGATCGGGCTGAGGCGAGAATCCACCAGGCTATCCATGGGATTTGTCAAAAGCGCGGCCTGACCGCGGAAGTAGAGGAGCTTCAGAGAGCCCAACCCACCCCCATGAGCCCCCTGATGATCGAAGCCATCTCCTCCGTGTGCGCCAGGATGGGGCTTCCCGTTTACCGACTGCCCAGCGGAGCGGGGCATGATGCTCAGATCATGGCGAAGCTGGCCGAGACGGGCATGATCTTCGTCCGTTGCCGGGATGGGATCAGCCACTCCCCGGCTGAGTATGTGGATCCCGAGGATGCCTGCCTCGGAGCTCGGGTCTTGTACGAGACCGTCCTATCCCTCGGAGTAGAAAAACTCGCCTGATAACGGAAGGACGCGCTGATCCGAGTTGGTTGCAAAATGCAACCAGAC
>DUEN01000193.1 GCA_011176545.1 Caldilineae bacterium
CCCAGCTCTGCACGGGATTACAGGCCGTCGGGGTGACCAGGGATGGCGGCTTCGCGGAATTCTGCGTCGTGCCGGAGGCGCAGGCCCTCCCTGTGCCTGACGGTGTGAGCCTCCCCGAGGCGGCCATGGCGGAGCCCGTCGCCTGTTGCCTGCACGGCATCGATGTGGCCGATATGCGCGCCGGGCAGACGGTGGCGGTGTTGGGGGGCGGTTCCATCGGATTGATCCTGGCGCAGCTAGCCCGAGCGCAGGGAGCGGCCGAGGTGGTGGTCAGCGAGCCCGCGGCGCCTCGCCGGGAGATCGCCGCGGAGCTAGGATTGGAGGCCGTGGCTCCCGAGGAGCTCGCCGATCGGCTACCGGGCGGCGCTGACGTGGTGATCGAGGCTGTGGGTTCCACGGTGACGGCGGCTCAGGCGTTGGAGATCGCCCGCCGTGGCGCTACGGTGCTCTTCTTCGGCGTGGCCCCCATGGGACAGAAGATCGAGATGGAGCCCTTCCAGGTTTATCAGAAGGAGCTCACGATCAAGGGATCAGCCCTTAATCCCTTTACCCAGCGCCGTGCGCTGGCCCTGCTGAAAGGCGGCCAAGTCCGAGTGGCTCCCCTGATCACACATAAGATCGGGCTGGCTGATCTGGCGACCACGCTGGCCACCTCCGCGCCGCCCGAGATGGTCAAGGCGATGGTGATCTTGGAATGAGCCGATGCTGATCCAGTGAGGTAGCGGGGATTCATGAATCCCCGCTCGGGTTTGCTGCAGTGTACCCGTGATGATAGAATGCAGGTCGTACCGGCGCCCGCGTGACGTCTATTAGGAACGCACGTATTGGCATGTATGACAAAGACGTAGCGGCATGCCATGCTGCTATCTCGCGGAGATGTTGGGATGCATAGCCGTGCGTCCCTATAGCAACGCCGAATAGGTAGGGGCACGGCGCCGCCGTGCCCCTAAGATGAAGCGAATTTTTATAGGGGAGAAGAGATGTCGCGGCCGCTCATTGCCGTGTCGGTGGGAGTCTCGAATACGGATGAAGTGCTGCGGGCCATGGAGCGGGTCGCCCGGGTGGCCGATGTGGCCGAGATCCGCCTGGACTTCATGTCCGAATACGACCTGTCCACGCTACTGCGCCACCGCCCGTGCCCGGTGATCATCACGCATCGGCCGGAGCGAGAGGGCGGGCGCTACCAGGGTGATGAGAGGTCGCGCATCGAGCCGCTGCTGGAGGCCATCGAACTGGGGGCCGAGCATGTGGACATCGAGTGGGACGCGGCGGAGTTACTGGCCGATGTCGATCGGCCGCGTACCCGGCTGATCGTCTCCAGCCATGATTTCGAGCGCATGCCGGATGATTTGCCGGGAAGATATCGGCTGCTGGCCGGGAAAGGCGCGGACGTCATCAAGCTGGTGGGGATGGCTCACGATGTGACGGATCTCATCCCCGTGGCGCGGATATGGCGCGAGATGGATCGCCCCACTATCGCCATCGCCATGGGGCCAGTTGGCATGGCCAGCCGCATCCTTTCGCTTCGCTCCCCCTCCTGCTACCTGACGTATGCCACGCTGGGGGACGGCGCGCGCCAGGTGGCCCCGGGGCAGCTCGCCGTCGCCGATCTACACGACGTGTATCGCGTGCGAGAGATCAACGCCCAGACCGTGGCTTTCGGGCATCTCGCCCCTGAACTCCCGCCGCGAGACATCATGGCCCGTGGCAACACGCGGCTGCGCGAGGCAGGGATGAACGCCGTGTGGGTCCCCCTGATCGCCACGCGCGTGGAGGAAGGGACGCTTCGTACTCTGGAAGCGCTGGATCTGGCGGGATGCAGCGTGGACGCCGCGCTGTCCGGGTGGATGGCGGCGGCGTTGGATCACCTTACCCCGGCGGCGCGGCAGGAGGGCGAAGTCGATATCTTGGTGCGCCTGAGCGATGGGCGGTGGCTGGGACATTATCTGGGAGGGGATGTGCGTGCCTGGGTCGCCTGGTGGGTGGAGCAACTCGCATCAGGGGCTCATCTCTCAGGGCGTGAATAAAGAGACCACCAAGGCACGAAGGCCCTAAGGTAGAGAGGTTAGAAGAATCTTTTCAAAATCGTCTTTGCGTCCTTCGCGCTCTTTGCGGTTAGTAAGCAAATTGTCTAAAGTCCGAATACTTGGAATAGGCAACACACGGTTCTTACATAAGCGTGTGTTGTAGGGGCGACCGGCCCGGTCGCCCCTACAGTTCCGCTATTATGACAGAGGCGAGGTATGCCTTTCCCTATGTGTGTCGTGTACCGCATACCAATATGAGCGAATAGGGATAGGGAAGGCGCCGGTTCATTGCTCTTTAGATGCCTCCTTAGCGCCTTGGTGACTTTGTGGTGCATCGCCAGGCCTTTGGGTAGGGGCACGATGTCGCCGTGTCCCTGAGGGTGGATTTTCAGACACGCTTTCAGGGAGGGATTGATCGCAGGATGAGAACGGCGAGGATGCGCACGATCACGATATATCTGGTTCTGCTGGCGCTCCTGGTCACCATGGCGGGATGTAAAGGCCGTCGGAAGGAGCCGACGCCCACGCCGACTAGGACGCCGACGCCCATCGCGCGGGTGAATACGCCGACGCTCCCGCCACCGACGGACACGCCGATACCCACGCCCACGCCTGTGCCGACGGATACGCCTACGCCGACGGTGGCCCCGACGCCCACGCCGAACATCGCCCTGATCGTGCCGGGGAACGACCCGGGGATATCCCCCTTTACCGGCCTGCGCCTGGCCGACCCCTCGGTATTGGATCGCAGGCCGCTGGCCATCAAGGTCGCCAACACGGCCAACGTGCGACCTCAGTCGGGGCTGAGCAAGGCCGACATCGTCGTGGAGAGCCGGATCGAGTTCAACCTCACGCGGTTCACCGTGATCTATCATAGCCAGGACGCCGAGCGGGTGGGGTCGATCCGAAGCGCCCGGCTGATCGATCTGGAGCTGCCGGTCATCTTCGACGCTGTTTTGTGCTTCTCCGGCGCGGTGGAGCCGGTGCGCCAGAAGATTTACAACTCCGACATCGGCGATCATGTCTTGGAGGAGGCGCTAAACGGGTCGGCCTTTATCCGGGATCCCAACATCCCCATGCCTCATAACCTGTTCGCGAACACGAGGACGTTATGGCAGGTGATCACGGAGCGGGGCTGGAACCGTCGTCCGAATCCCACGGCGGCCTGGGTCTTCTCCGAGACACCGCCGGAAGGCGGCAGCCCGGTGAGCCGCGTGGACCTGGATTACCCAGATGGCGTGGTGACGTGGGTTTATGACGAGGCAACGGGGCTCTGGAAGCGATTTGTGGCAGGCGAGCCACACGTCGAGGCGCTGGACGGGCGACAGCTCACGGCGGCCAACGTGGTCATCCTGGGGGCCAATCACGTGCCGACGTTGATCCTGGAGCATGGCACGGAGGATATCGGCATCAACCGCTCCATCGAGATCCAGCTATGGGGGCAAGGGCCACTGAAGATCCTACGCGATGGTCGGGCATATGAGGGCATGTGGGTCCGGCCGGAGCGTCACGCCCCCTTCCGATTCGTGGACGCGGCCGGCCGAGACATCCCTTTGAAGCTGGGCAACAGTTGGTGGCAGGTGACGCCGTTGGATATGACGGTGACCCTCAGCCCATGAGGACATTTCTAACCTTTTTCTTATCTTTCTCTCATCTCCTTTTAATGTTAAGCTGCGAACCTCTTAAGCGAGGGCGAGCAACGGCAGCAGGTGTGGGGCACACTGATTGTGGGGCAGACCAGTAGAGGCTCTCCTCCTTTCTCCTCCTGATGCGAACGGTCCCCGGTCCTAGCGACCGGGGACCGTCGCGTTTAGCGGATCTCCGGCCCCTTAGTCCAGTCGTAGCCGATTTCCGGATCATCGTGGGGAATGCGCCCTTCGTCGCTGGGATCGTATACATGGGATGTGACATAGAACAGGTGGGCCTCCGCGCTGAGGACCCGGCAGCCGTGCGCTACACCTGGAGGGATCTTCAACACAATCGGTGGGAAGTCCTCGCCCATCAAGAGCTCCTGGAGTTGGCGATAGGTTGGGCTGTCCTGACGCATATCATACAGGGCCACCTTCAGGCAGCCGATGGGGACGTACCACCAATCGGTCTGGCGCCAGTGGATATGCCACGCCTTGACTACTCCATGGTGCATGCGGCTGTGACTGAGCTGCCCGAACGCGCCCTCACCGAAGAAGCCGTCCGTCACCCGGATGAGCTCTCGGAAGAATCCCCGCTCGTCAGGATGTGTGACCAGTTCCTTGATCTCCACGCCATGGAGTTGTGTTGACATAAACACCCCTCGTCTATCTAGGCTGATCACCAACCTGAATGCCAGCTTGTTGCGAGATGATACCATGCCGCGGTGGGCCTTGCAAGGGTTGACACCCGTCTCAGGCCCACTATAATGGACCGTGAGAGATCTCACCTCATGGCGTGACGAAGTCACAGTGCGTCGTTGGCAGGGCGCTTCGAGTGAGCATCGCTCGAGCGTCTTCCCTCAGGTGGCAGTTCCCCTTTGCCGCCAATGAAGCTCCTGTTGGTCGCTGATCGCGGGTTACGGTTATCTAGCATTGAGGAGGTCTGGACATGGAACGTCCCTGGGAGTCCGTGCTGACGTTGAGCGTGGTGCATTTCATGGCGTTCCCGGAGTGCATGGGGGGCACCGGTCCCATCGCTGAGACGCTGACCAAGATCGCACTGGACGATTTCTTCGGCGCGGCGGAGATCACCTGGATCAAGGATCCGAAGGAGCGAGCGCGCGTTCGGGAGATCGCGGAGCAGAGTCGGCTCAAGCTGGGATACGGCGCGCAGCCGACCCTGCTGACCCAACGACTGAGCCTGAACGATCTGGACCCCGATGGCCGTCGTCGCGCTATCGACCAGATCAAGGCCTGTATCGACGAGGCGGCCGAGCTGGGATGCCAGCGGGTGGCCTTCCTGGCCGGCCCGGATCCTGGTGACGCCGACCGTGAGCGGGCCCTGGATCTGCTAGCCGATTCCGTCATTGAGCTTTGCCGCTACGGACAGGACAAGGGGATCGCGCTCACGTTGGAGACCTTCGACCGCGATGTGGAGAAGAAGTCACTGATCGGGCCATCGGAGCTGGCTGCCCAGTTTGCGGAGCGCATCCGGGCTGACTTCCCCGACTTCGGCCTCATGTATGATCTGAGCCATCTACCCCTGCTGAACGAGGACGCCTCGCAGGCGCTATCCCTTCTGAAGGATCATCTGGTCCATATCCATGTGGGCAACTGTGTCAAGATCCCCGGCCGGGAGGCTTACGGCGATCAACATCCGCGCTTCGGGTTCCCCGGTGGTGAGAACGACGTGCCGGAGCTGGCGGCGTTCCTGAAGGCGCTGTTTGACGTGGGATACCTCAAGCCGGACGCCTCTGGCGAGAAGCCGTGGGTGGGATTCGAGGTCAAGCCTGTAGCAGGGGAGTCTTCTGAGCTGATCCTGGCCAACACCAAGCGTGCCTGGCGGCAGGCGTGGGCGCAGCTTTGAGCTGGTTGACCATTGGCCGTAAAGATGTAAACTATATCATTGCCGCTTTGGCGGGGAGCCATCGTCGAGGACGTGGTGGAGCTTTCTCCTCGCTGACGGTGGTGAACTATCCCGGGCGGAAGGAGAGTGAGCATGCCACGACCACGTGTGCTCAATGCGGATCAGGCGCAGAGGGGTCTTAAACGGGGCATCGACATCATGGCCGACCTCGTCAGCGTGACGTTGGGGCCGCGAGGGGGGCTGGTCGTCAATGAGGTCTTCGGCCGATCGGAGCCGGAGCTCCTCACCGATGGGGCTACCATCGCCCGACGCATCATCCAGCTACCGGAGCGGAGCACGGATGTGGGAGCCATGCTTCTGCGTCACATGGTGTGGCACATGCGCCAGGAGATGGGCGATGGCAGCGTGATCACCGCGGTGTTGACCCAGGCCATCCTGCGCGAGGCCTATCGCTGCATCGCGGCAGGGGCCAACGCGATGGTGATTCGGCGGGGCATGGAGAAGGCGTTGAAGGCCGCGGTGCAGGCTTTGCGCGAGATGGCGGTGCCCATAGAGGGGGAGGACCAGATCGCTGCCCTGGCGACGGGGGTCACGGGCGACCCCGATATGGGGCGGATGTTGGGGGAGATCTTCGATATCCTGGGGCCGGAGGGCGCCCTGGTCGTCGAGGAGTACGCTAGCATGTATCTCGAGCGGGAATATGTGGAGGGCGCCCGTTGGAAGGGGAATTATGACTCGCCGTACTTTATCACGGATACGGCTCATCGGCGGTGTGTGCTGGAGAATCCTCGCATCTTGATCACCGATGCCCGGATCTCCGAGTTGTCAGATATTCAGCCCATCATGGAGCAGATGATCCAGGCCAAGGCCGGGCCGCTGGCCATCATCGCCTGGGGGGTTTCCGGCGTAGCGTTGAGCACGCTGGTGACTAACCACCAGCGCAAGGTGCTCCCGGCGGTATCTGTGAAGTTCGGTCTGTTGGGGGAGCATCGGTTGCGAGCGCTGGAGGACATGGCGATCATGACCGGCGCCCGATTCATCACCGAGCAGGCGGGTATGCGGGTGGCCAATGCCACTCTAGATGACCTGGGCCGGGCGCGTCGTATCGAAGTTGGGGAGAAGGAGTTCACCATCATTGGGCCTCAAGGCGACCCGGCCGCCATCCGTCAGCGTCTGGCGCAGATCAAGGCAGAATTGCAGCAGACGTCTGATCTGGAGGAGCGGGATAAGCTGCGGGAACGGATCGGTTGGCTATCCGGCGGCATCGGCATCCTTAAGATCGGGGCCACCTCGGCTAAGGAGCGGGAGATTAAAAAGGAGCGCGCTCAGGAGGCGGCCAAGCTCATCGCGGCCGCCATGGAAGAGGGCGTCGTGCCGGGCGGCGGGGTCGCGTATCTGAACGTCGTCCCGGCGGTGCGCGCCGTGGAGGCCGAGGGGGATGAGGCTTTCGGCGTTGAGATCCTGGCTCGCGCGCTGCGGGCGCCCATCGAGCGCCTGCTCAGCAACGCCGGTCTCTATCCGCCCATCGTGATCGAGGAGATTCAGCGGCAGGGGCCGGGCTATGGCTATGATGTCATCACGGGCGAGATCAAGGATATGATGGAAGCCGGCATCATGGACGCGGTCAAGGTCCTGCGGACGGCGTTGGAGACCGCGGTGAGCGGGGCCGCGATGGCCTTCACCACCGGCGCGGTCGTTCTGCGCCGGAAGCCCGTAGAGAGCATGGAACCATAAATCTCACGCCGGGAGTGGAACATGGTGGAACGCACGGAGAACGCACGTTGGGAGAGGATCGGCCCGATCTATCCTGGCGGGACGGTGATGGCGCTGGTCGCCCATCATGGGGAGGAGGGCGACGTCTTCCTGGCCGCCACTCAGACAGGGATCTTCCGCTCCGAGGATGGGGGACAGAGCTGGACGATGGCCAATGAGGGCCTGCCTACCCTGCAGATCAGCGCCCTGGCCTTCGCCCCGGATGGGACGGCCTTCGCCGGTGGGTTGTCGGGCGAGATCGCGATCTCGCCCGATCGTGGGCAGAGCTGGTATGCCGCGCGCTCGGTAGGACTGGATCAGCCCGTGACGGCCATCGCGCCCTCGCCCCGATATGCAGAGGATGCGACATTGTTAGTGGGCACGGATGGGGGCGGGGTATTACGCTCGGCCGATCGGGGCCATCATTGGTCGCCGGCGAATTTCCGGCTGATGAACCTCAACGTGCTAGCGGTGGCCTGCGCGCCCAAGTGGGACAAGCATGAGGAGGTCTTCGCGGCCACAGCGGAGGGTGTGTATCGCTCCACCAATGGCGGCCGGGCGTGGCGTGGCATGGGCGAGGGCCTGGAGGGGAAGGTCGTCCAGGCTCTGGCGATCAGTCCAAACTACGCGGAGGATCACACGCTGTTCGCGGGCACGGAGGCCGATGGCGTCTACCGCTCGACCGATGGGGGGGTGACCTGGGCGCCCAGCGGTACGGGCACCGAGGACACGACCGTGAACTGTCTGTGGGTGTCGCCGAACTTCGCCGAGGATCGTCTGGTATTGGCCGGGACGTCATCGGGGATCCTCCGGTCCCTTGATGGCGGCGATACCTGGGAGGTGGTCTATCCGGCCAGCGATCTGACGCTCGCGCTGGCGGGAGTCCCGGGGGCCATCTGCGCGGGCACGGTGGAGCAAGGGATCCTGCGCTCGGCGGATGGCGGCCGGCATTGGCGCGTCTCCACGGAGGGTCTGGCGGCCCGCACCTTCCTGCACACGTTGACGGTGCCGAGGCATCCGGGGATGGTCCTGGCCTTTGGCCCGCAAGACGGCATTGTAGTCAGCCACGATGGGGGGAGAAGCTGGCAGCCGGTGCCCGGATTGGCCGAGTATCTGCCGCTGAACGCCGTCGCCGTGGCCAACCAGGGGGCCGAAAAGCCGCCGTTGCTGGTCGTCAGCTCGCAGGAGGGGCACATCCTGCGCTCGACGGATGGCGGCGAGACCTGGACGCCATGTGCCGTGGGGATCCCCGCTACCGTGTTGACGTTCGATCACACCGCGAAGCGGATGTGGGCTGCCACCGGTGATGGGTATCTGTTCGCCTCCCGCAATGGTGGCGCCTCTTGGGAGGGTCTACCCAGGGCGCCTTTCGTCGGTGAGCAGGTGTTGGCCGTGGCGCCGTCTCCCTTCATAGAGGAAGATCACACGATCCTGGTTGGCTCGTTGGCACAGGAGGGCTCGATCGCCCGGCTATGGCGATCGCTGGACGACGGCCGAACGTGGGACTTGGTGTACGAGACCAAGACCGAGGTGCCATGGCTGGCGTTGGTGGCGCTGCCCGTGCGTGGCCGTCGGCCGTTTGATCGGGCCGTCATGGGCGCCGGACGTTCCTGTATCGTCTCGACGGGGCAGCGCAAGGATACGTGGATGACGGTCTCCATCGGCGAGGAGGCGGCATCGGTGCTGAGTCTGGCAGTGGACAGGCGCACACGGACCGTTTACGCCGGCACGAATCTGGGACTGTATCGGTCGCAGGACACTGGCCGGACCTGGCATCCGGTGTCAGGGCCGTTGGAGGGGCAGGCCATCCTTGATCTGCAATTGGACGAGGATGATCGAAGCCTGCTGGTGATGGTCCCAGGCGGCACGTTATGGCGCTATCGGCTCAGGTGAGGCCGACGGACGGCCCTCATCCCCCACTCCCCTTCTCCCAAGCCCGGGAGAAGGGAGCTTTAGTTATGACGGGGTTGTGAGGGCGCAGCATTGCTGCGCCCTCACAACCCCGTACTCATTGCTCGTCCCTTGCCCCACCCACCGATAGCCCCCAGATGAAGCTGCGCGTGGCACTCATGGGGCTGGTCGCCGCTACGGCGTGGCGATCGGCGCCCTCTCCCTCCGCCCGGACCACGATGACCTGCCAGAAGTAGCGTCGCTCCTGGGCCGTATCAGGCGGCCGCCACTCTAAGCCGATGCGCCAGCTTGTCCCTTTGGTCCAGTACGCAGGCGGGCGAGGTAGACGCCTGTCTTTCGGCCACACGCGAACCACATACCACTCGTCCTCATCCAGAAAACCCACGGCCGCCCAGCGCAGTACGGGGGCTGCCGTGCTGGCGATGAGGGCCCCGTCGGGTGGGCCCAACAGGAAGGGCGCTGGCCACTTATATCCGCTTTCCGGGGTTGGCGTTGCCGTCGGGGGAATCGGGGCTGTGGCCTCGGGTGTTGGAAGCGGGATGAGGAGCACCTCGCCGGGGTAGATGATCTCGCTGTCTCCCATTTTATTGGCCCGCTGAATGGCACGGATGGAGACGCCGAATCGGACGGAGATGGCGCTGAGGGTATCCCCTCGTTGTACGACATAATTTGCCATGCCGCCCGCTGGCGTGGGCGTCGGCGTCAGGCGACGCGGGTCCGGCGTGGGCAGCGGGATGATGAGCTTCTGTCCGACGACCAGGTAGTTGGGGTTCTCTAGATCGTTGGCCGCGATCACGTCGGCCATGCGCACCCCATAGCTTCCGGCGATGTATTCCAGGCTCTCGCCCGGCTGCACGATGTGGATGATCGGGGTGGGCGTCGGCGTGATCGTCGGCGTGGGCGTGCTGGTAGCTGTGGGCGTAGGGGTCGGCATGGGCGTCGGGGTAACAGCCGCTATAGCCGTGGGGGATGATGGCGCGGCTATGGGGAGGATATCCAGCATCTCCGGCGGCCGGTAGCCCTGCGTCCACCACAGCCAGACGAGGGCCAGAGCCGCGATGACTAGCACGACCTCTGACCAAGCGATGGGTAGGCGACGGCGTGGCCGCTCGTCTAATCGCACGCCGCACATGAAGCAGGTGCTCGCCCGCCAGGAGACTCGAACACCACAGTTAGGACAGCGCCGTTCGATGGGATGAGACATCACGTCCCCTCCCGTCGCCTCCGCGGAAGCAAGGCGATGGCTCCTATGAGCAAGAGGCTGATCCCCGAGATGACGGCCCCGGCGTTGCGCGCCGGCGTGCCGCCCATACGAATGGACACAGTGTGCTCCCCAGCCGGGACGTCGATGGCCAGCAACCCGTATTTCCCCGAGGGATAGCTGTCCACCTTCTTGCCGTCCACCCGGGCCTGCCAGCCGGGGAACCAATACGTGAAGAACTGCACCGTGATCGGTTCTTGGGCTCGCACCCGGCCTTCTACTGACGCGCCCCCGATGCGCGTCGTTTCCACCTCGCCTCGGCCGCTCATGACCCGCATCCGATCCAGTTGGTCGATCGGCCGCCCCTGTTTCACCTGCTCCCAAAGCGGCGAGTTCTTCGGCGGCTCCTGGGCCCAGGCCGTCATGCCCACCATGTCCGGGTACTCCCTCTCAAATCGATAGATGGCCAGCGCGCTCTCGTCCTCCGGCGTGACCGGCGTGAACTGGGGCACAGTATATGGCAGGCTGGCCAGGACCAGCAACAGGGCGGCCACGGTGGACGTGGCGTTCGCGTCCGTCGTGGGCAGGATGACGATGGAAGCTCCCGTCAGGATGGCCAGCGTCACCGCGACCGGTGCCAGCAGCCGCCAGGGGAACTGGACGAGCTGGATTGGGGATATCGCGTCCCACAGCGGCCGGGCGGCGCCCGTCATCATGAACAGCAGCACCAGCGTGGCGCCGACTAGGAACAGAATGCGCCCCCGGTCCCGATCCGGGCGCAGCCATGCCACGACGGATGCTCCCAGCGCCAGGACCGTGATCACGGCGCCTAACTGGAAGGGCATCCCGTCGCCCGGCCCCTCCACCGAGTACAGGAAGTCCCACAGTGGCGAGAGGAACTGGAAGAGGTAGATGAAGTGTTGCTGGTACTGGTAGGTGCCATGCATCCATTGCTCCTGGACGATATAGGGGCGCTCCAGGATCATGGGGACCAGGAAGATGGCGCCAACGCCAATGCCCAGCAGCGCGGCCGCCAGCGCGCTCCCGGCGCGAGCGAGCAGCCGCTCACGGTTGCGCCAGTGCAGCCGCAGGAGGTCCCACAGCACCGCCGCGGCCAGCAGCGGCGTGAACACCAGCGCTGTCACCGAGTGGGTGAGCGTCAGCCCGGCGAAGGTCAACGCCGCCCATGCCAGGTTACGGCGCCCGCCCCGGCTCACCAGCGCGTCGAAGGTCAGTAGCGTTAGTGGGAACCAGACGAAGGCCATGAACTCGGCCAGCGCGCTGCGCACGTAGATATCTACCAGATGATAGGGCGCATAGGTGTAGGCCAGCGCGGCCACCATGGCGGCCGGGCGGCCCCACCAGCGTCGCACCAGCGCGTACATGGCCCAGGCAGCCGCCAGGAAGCCGACCAGGTAGGTGGCCTTGACGGCGGCTGTGAACCCCAACCCGAGCAGGTGGAACGCCTCGGCCACGTAGTAGGAGAGCGGGGAGTAGAACAACCACAGCGGATAGCCATATCCCAGCGCCTGATCCATGGTCCAGCGCGGCCACCACGCGCCATCTCGGATGGCCGCGTCGAACTCCAGTAGGAAGAAGACGCTATGTCGGGCGTCGTGGGCCCTGAAGAAGTAGCCCGGTGACAGCAGCGCAGCCCACGCGAAGGCTGTCAGCCCCAGCGTAAGCCACAGCAGCCGGTCATCGAACAGGCGACGGATTCGTTGGTCAACCCCGCGTCTCACATGCATCTCCATTCTATCAAGGGACAGATCCTATCCGCCTTCCACGTCCACTCGCCTCCTCCAACCTGGTGGAGGCCCAAGTTGGGGATCTGTGGCCCCATGGAGGCAAGCGAAGTGAAGGGTAGGGGCGACCTGCAGGTCGCCCCTACAGGAGCCTGACATGCCTCCGAACGGTTCAGGATGCAAGGATATGCTCTCATCATACTTAGCTTGATGCCAATGGGGTATGACACCGCCGTGCCCCTATTATGGACATCCCTCTTTTGAAAATCAGCCCTGCATGATATCAAGACGATTCAGCGGGTAGGGGCGACTCGCCGAGTCGCCCCTACCTGATGGCGAGCTCGCCGGATCGCCACTCACGGTGCGATCACCCACGCAACAGCCACCATCGCCCGGCCCACATCCCAGCCATCAGCACGGTCGTTGCCAGGGAGATGGTCTTGCCCACTCGACGTATTGGCGTGTCCTCGAACCGCAAGAGCATGTACCCGTCGCCCTCGGGCACGGTGACGACGATGCGGGCCAGCGGCCCGTCCTCCCGCGTCATCGGTAGCTCCCGGACGATGGGGCCGTCCTCGCTCTCCAACAGGTACGCCTTCCAGCCGGGGAACCAGAAGATGTTGAACCGGATCTGGCGCTCGCCGCCGATGGCCCGGAAGCCCACCTTCTCATGATGGCTACCGATGTCCAGCGTGCCCGCGAGGATGGTGTCCTCGCTGATTATGCTGTAGTCGATCTTGGACTGTACATCCTGGCCGTTGACGAACGCCTCGGCCAGCGGGCTCCAATGGGGCCGCTGCTCCGGATCGACCCAGATGGTCACGCCCGTCATCTCGTCGGCCGAGCGCTGGAAGCGCATGAGGGCCGCCAGCGACACGGGGCCCTGCTCCGGCGTCGGCTCGTGCACCTGGACGTCCAGATAAGGGTAGCTGCCCAGGATCACCAGCGCGACCAGGACCAGGGTCTCCAGGCTGGGCAGCGCGCTCCAACGGGCCTGCGCGCCGGGCCTGTCCCCCTCTGATACCAACAGGGAGCCGGACAGCACCGCCAGCGGGAACATCGCCAGCATCAGATAGCGCCACGGGAACTGGGCGTAGGGGATGATGGGCAGATGGTTCCAGGCCCAGGCGGAGATGGGTAACGTAAGTAGGATCACGCCTACTAGCACGACCTGGAAGAGCCGCATCTCCAGCTTCAGCAGGCCGCGAGCCCGCGCCGCGACCAGCAGCGAGAGCACGGCCAGCACGAAGGGGATGGCGCCGATCTGGTAACTCATGCCGCCCTGCGCCGCCTCGTCCGGCCCCGGTATGCTGATGCCGAAACCCCAATAGGGCGAGAAGAGCTGATGCAGATAGACCACGTGCTGAAGCGGGCTGTAGTAGCCGCCGTACCATTGCGCCTGGTTGACGTACTTGCTCTCCACCAGCGCGGGCAGCCAGAAGATCGCCGAGAGCCCCAGCCCCAGTAGCAGCCCCGTCGCGGGCGGGATGCCCAGTCGCAGGAACTGAGCGATTAGGGGGAAGAATGACTCCTTGGATAACGCCCGCCATGGCTGCTCCTGGTTCGTCTGATACAGGATCAGCGCGGCGATGTACAGCGCCAACAGCGGCGTGAAGATCAGCGTCACTAGGTTGCTGGTGAGCATGAGCGCGGCGTAGGCCACGGCCAGGCCCATAGCCGCGCTCAGCCGGGGACGCAGCGTCGTCTCCCGGGCGGCCCACATCACGAACGGGATAATGGCCAGCGCCACCGACTCGGCCAGCGCGGCGCGCACGTAGAGATCGAGCAGATGGTAGGGGACGTAGACGTAGACGACGGCGGCCAGCAGCGCCGCGCGGCGGCCGGCCCAACTCCGCATGAAGCCGTAGACCCCGATCGCGCTGGCCAGGATCGAGAGCGCGAACACCGTCTCCACGGAGGCTTCCCAGCCCAGACGCAGGAAGTGGTGGAGCAGCTCGCCGATGAACGTGGAGAGCGGCCCATATACCACCCAGAACGGGTAGCCGTAGCCGAAGGTGAAGTCCGGCCCCCAGCGTGGGAACCAGATGCCGTCCTGGACGGCCCGATCGTATTCGAACAGGAAGTAGACGTCGTGGCGGGCGTCGTGGGCGCTCCAGAAGTAGCCGGGCTCCAGATAGGGGGCGATGGCGAACAGGCATAGCAAGAGCACGAAGATGGGATAGGGCCATCCGTGCCGTTGATCGGCGGCCTCGGTCCGGGTCTCCTCAAGAGCCTGGGGTGCGATCTCGTGTGTCACGTCACGGCTCCAGCCTGATGAAGTTGGTCTCGCCCACGCTCAGCCGCTGCCCGGTGCGCCAGTCGTACATACCCAGGTTGATGTGATAACGCCCGGCGGGCAGATCGGCCGGAAGCGGGATCGGGTGGGGATCGACGACGACCTCGCCCACGGCCCACACGTTGGTGGGGTGCTGTCCATCCTGAGGCTGTTTATCCCGCTGCGCCCGGATCTGCTCGCCCTCGTCCACGATGTGGATGAACACAGTGTAGTCCAGGTCCATCGGCTTCAGCGCCTGCCAGGTGAGGGTGACGGTTACGGTGCCGCCGGCCCGGATCTCGCCCGTCACCTCCGCGTCCACCAGGACGATCTGGTTATCGCCCAGGATGGCCACAGGGGCTGGCTTCGGCTCGACCTGGGTATAGCTCGGCGTGAGATATGGGTAGCTGGCCAGGATGACCAATCCGACGATGGCGGCCCAGCGCGGGCGGGCGTCCAGGTGCGGGATCAGCTCGACGGCGCTGCCGGCCAGCAGGGCCAGCCACGGCGCGGCGAGGATCGACAGTTGCCAGGAATAGGTCAGCAGCCGGCGCATGCCGGTGATACGCCACAGCGGCGCGGTGAACCCTAACGTGAGCACGAGGGCGACCAGCACGATCCCACCCGCCAGAAGGAGCAGGCGATCACGCTTGGGCTTTGGCTCTCGGATGCGCCATCCGTAAGCGGTCAGCAGAGCCAGCCCCAGCGCGATGGCCCCCACCTGGAAGGGGAGTGTATCCTGCCACCCCGGGCGGCTCACGCCGTGGCTCCATTGGGGGAGCAGGAGCTGGAAGAGGTACAGGAAGTGATCGTCGAACGCCGGGTTTGGCCCGGCGCCAGGTGTGCGCAGCCAGGGGATGAGCCCCAGCATCCCGATGACGACCCCGGCGGCCAGGGCGATCGCGGTGCGGGCGCGTTTCCCCGGCGTGACGAGGAGCGCCAGCGCGGCCAGGATGATGGCGAAGACGGCCAGGCCCGCCTGGGACCACAGAAGCAGCGCGGCGGCCACGGCGGCGACGATCTGACCCAAACGGGAGCCGTCCGAACCGGCGGTGATGCCCCATAGCAGCCATGGCGTGAGGGCCCAGATCCAGACCTCGCCCACGGCGCCGCGCACGTAGAGGATGCTTAGCGTCGTGGGCAGGAAGGCGTAAGCCAGCGCAGCGACCAAAGCGGCCGGGGCGTTCAGCCGACGCCGCGTCCAGGTGTACATGCCCCAGGTGCCCAGGATCAGTGCCATCGCCAGGACGAGGCGAATGGCGGCGGTGCCCGTGAGCCCCAGGCGGATGGCGATGGCGGCCAGCAGGTAAGGCGCGCGGCCATCGCTTCGCCAGGGATCGAAATCGATGCCGATGTGGGGCGTCCAGGTGAACGGGTTGGCCCCGGCGGCCAGCTCCTGCGCGTGATAGACAGGCAGGAAGCCGCTGTGGGTTTGCGGGAAGCCGGGATAGGCCAGTGGCGCTCCCACGATGAGGAGGAGCAACGCCAGGATAATCAAACTAAGCCCCCGGCACAGTTCGTGCGACGCAGAGGCCGGATGCGAAGGTTGCGTGGACATGGCGGAATTATAGCATACGGCCGGAGCCCCGGCCAAAACCGGCGAGGGGGACCTCACCCCACTCCCC
>DUEN01000194.1 GCA_011176545.1 Caldilineae bacterium
CTAACACATGTCCACGGTGGCCTATTATAGCATCGGTCTGAGGGGCAAGCCAACGATCCTTCACGCGGGGTAGTGTATCTTTTTTGTGGAAATTAGAAGCAAGGGTTAAAGCGGCCCCGTCGTTCTGCGAGTGATAGGGGCACAGCATGCTGCGCCTTTACGGTAAAGGGGACACAGCGGAGCGTGATGCCCGGGCCTCGGGGATAGTGATCCGTCGGGTCACCATGTACCACTGGGCGATCGTCCGGAAGCGATCGCTGGGGGTATTGAGCGGCCCGATCTCCACGCCATGGACTTTATCACTGACCCCATATGTGTAGACTGGGTAATACAACAGGAGGCCCGGGAGTTCCTCGGCGAAGATATCTTGAAACTCACGATAAAGGGCTTTACGCTTCTCCACATCCGTGATCGACCGGGCCTCCTCCATCAGCTCATCGGCGCGCGGGTTCGACCAACCGCCGTAGTTCTGCCCCCCCTCCTTGGCCTGCGTGGAATGCCAGAGCGGATATGGATCCGGATCCCCGGCGAGCTCCCAGCTCACGATGGCCGATTCGAACTCATGAGGGAAGATGAAGTCACTGATCAACCCGGTGAAGCTCACCGCCTGCGGGATCGCCTCGACGCCGATGGCGCGCCATGCCTGGCTGATGGCCTGTGCCAGGCGCTGGCGTTCCGGATCATCATCGCTGAGGAGGATCCACCGTAGCGGACGCCCGTCCTTCTCCCGGATGCCATCCCCATCGCCGTCCACATATCCCGCCTCGTCCAGCAACCGTCGCGCCCGCTCCACATTCTGCGTATATCGCCGCACATCGGGGTTGTAAGCCCAATTGTATGGCATGATCGGGCTGTGAGCCACGATACCCTGCCCCGCGAGCACCTCGTCGATCAACTGCTGGCGGTCCAGGGCATACATGAGAGCCTGCCGAACGGCCTTGTCCTGCAGGAAAGGCACGTTGGGGTTTCGTAGGTTGAACAGGATGATGACATAACCTGAAAGAGGGGCCGAGAAGAGCTGTAAGTCCTCGCGAGCCTCCGCACGGGCGAGATCCTGTGGTATCACCCGACTGATACCCTCGATCTCGCCGCGCACAAAGGCCTCAAACAGGCTCGGGTAATCCGGATAGAAGCGGAACTCCACAGCAGCCAGATAGGGCGAGGGGCCATCATACCGTGGATTGGGCTCCAGCCGGATATGATCGGCGCTCACCTCGCTCACCAGGAAGGGGCCGTTACCGACGGGCTGCAGGTTCAACTGTGTGCGAGAGAGCTGCTCGGCCGGGATGCTGGCCCATAGATGGGCGGGGAGTAGACCGATCGTCGTGTAGTCCAGAAAGGGGGTGAACGGCTGTCGCAGGGTGAAACGGACGGTGAGATCGTCCAGTTTGGTGACCTCGACGGTCCGCCATAACTCGCCCAGGAAGGGGACCCCAGGGAAGTTCGGGTCCTGCATCAGGTGAACCGTGAAGATGACATCGTCCGCGGTGATGGGGACGCCATCCTGCCATGAAAGGCCCGGACGCAGGCGGAACGTGTACGTGAGCCCATCCGGGGAGACGCGAGGGGGGCCGTCCGCCAGATCGGGGACTACCCGACCGTGCTCATCAAGCCGGGTGAGACCCCGGAACACCAGTGAACAAAGGTCCTGATCAACCTCGTTGTACTGGCAGAGGAGAGGGTTGATATATCGCGCACTGCCGGCCACCCCTTCACGGAACGTCCCGCCCTGGTCTGGTACGAGCACGTTCGTGAAGCTATATGCGGAGTAAGCCAGCAGCGCCGAGAGGGAAATGATCCCTAGCAGGGCGATAGCGATCTGCCAACGGACGTAGCGTCCCACCGGACTCAGCGTGCTCCCATCAGGTTAATCCAAATCCATCGCCGGTCAGCCTAACCCTGAAGGACGACCGTCATCAGAGATATCAGGAAGAAGAGGACACTGATGAGGATGGTCGCCTTAAAGAGCGTCCGCTCCACGCCCCTTCGTGTCCTGAAAATGCCACCGCCAGCACCACCGAACACACCGCCTAGGTCGCTGCCTCGCGCCTGCAGGATGACCATGACGATCAGCGTAATAGCGAGGATAATCTGTACAATGTAGAGATATGTGATCACGAATCTAACTCCCCTATGAATAGGCTGGGTAACCGTTCGACGCCTTGTGGGGTAGGGGCGCAGCGGCGCTGCGCCCTCACTTCTTAAACCCAAGCATTACCGGGGCAACACATGCATTGCCCTTGCCTCAGGCTGTCTATGCAAATCGCTTATACTTAGGGGCGATTCATGAATCGCCCCTAAGTCTGACCGATTATACCACGCTGCCATGAGCCCTTGCAAATGGTCTCACGAGGGGCACTATTCTCTTTCGGCCTCCTGGATGAGCGCGGTTACCAGCTCGGCGAAGGCCTCCGGCTGCTCATCCTGCGGCATTAACCCGGCGTCATCGATCACGTGCAACCGGGCGTCCTCGTTCAGGGCCAGGAACCCCTGAGCCAGCGAGACCGGCACATCTCCCGCCAACCGCCCCCAGATCAGGTGTACCGGCCGCTCCAGCCGACCGAAGGCGTGATGCACATCTCGATTGAGCTGTCCGCCGATGAACGCCGCGGGAGCGAACCGGGCCCCAGGCTGGTGGGCTGTCGCGTAGTAAACATCGATCATCTCCGACGTGACCAGGCTGGGATTGGCATATAAGCGATCGCGCAGGAGATACGTGAGCAAGGGACGTGAGACGAGCACATTGAACATCGCCTCGCCCACGATCGGCATACGTAAGAGCTCGTAGGCGATACGCTGCCCGGCCGAAGGAGGCGTATCCCAGGCCCCGATACCCGCCGGGCAGATCAGGATCAACGAGCGAAACAGATCAGGGGAGGTGGCCGCAGCGGTGATGGCGTGAGCCGCGCTCAGCGCGTTGGCCACCACATGGGCCGGCCGTCCCACAACATCCCGCACAAAATCGGCGATAAGTGTCTCGAAGAGCTCCCGCGTATAAGCCAGCGGCGGCCGGGCCGAGAGCCCATACCCCAGCAGATCCACCAGGTAGACGCGAAAATGCTCTGCAAAGCTTATGAACGGCCGGCGCATCTCAAAGGCGGACGCGGCGATGTGGTGACCATGGATCAAGACCACAGGAGGCGCATCCTCCGGCCCGGCCACCCAATAGGTGATCCGGAACCCGCGCCACAGGTGACGCTGCGTTTCCGCGTGGACAGGCGGAAGCAGCGGCGGCGCCGTCACGGCCAGATACGTGTTGGCCACCACCAACCCTCCAACGCCCGCCGCCATAGCCCCTATGACCTTGCCTATACGAGAGTGTGCCATACGCGCCTCCTCATCCCCACAGAAATCGCCAGCCCGACCAGCCGAAATAGGCCGCGAAGGCGATTAGGAACAACCCACAGATCATCAAAGCGAGCCGATACACACGATCGCTGATGAGCCCTCGCCCAGAGGACGTAGCCCCGCTCAGTAAGCTGAGCCAGCCCAGATCGGTCGTCCAATGGCCGAACACGTAGAAGAAAGCCAGGCCGGCGAGGCCGTAAGGGACGACCCGCAGGATCTGGCTGGCCCCCACCGTCGCCCACCAGAGGGACCAGAAAGGGTTCCCCACGCTGACCAGCACACCCGCGGTGACCTGCCCCAGCCGCACCACGCCCGGAGCCGAGGCCGTCCGGGCGTTCTCTAGAGAGAGCTCCCCGCGGCGGACGCCGGCGATCAGGCCATATCCCATCCATAGGAGCAGCACCCCGCCGGCCAGGCCGACCACCCCAGCCACCACCGGGCGCTGCAGCCATCCCCCTAGCCCATACGCGATGGCGAACACCAATGCCCCCTCGATCAACCCATGCCCCAAGGCGAGCTTAGGGCCGCTCCAGAATCCCGCCCGGGCCCCCTCGCTGATGGCCAGGGCCGTCAGCGGACCCGGCGATAACGCGCCGGAGAGGCTGATAACCCAAAAGGCAGCGGCGATCGCGAGAAGTTCCACGGCTATATCCCTCAGAAGCGCGGCGTGTCACACCAGGATATCCTTCAGTCTATCCCACTTCCTCGCTCAGATAGATCACGGTGGCCTCCGCCAGGATAGCGACTCCCAGCGGCAGGGCATCCTCATCGAAATCGAAACGAGGGTGATGATGCGGATAATCCAAGCCCCGATCCGGGTTCATGGAGCCCATCAGGAAATAACAGCCGGGGACGCGGTTCAAGAACTCCGACATGTCCTCGGACACCATGAGCGGCTCCATCGACCTGACCGCTCCATCGCCGAGGACGCGTCGCGCCGCCCTGGCGACATATGCGGCGGCACGCTCATCGTTGATCAACACCGGCGCTGCATGCCTGATCTGAAGCTCAGTCCTGACGTCGAAGGCGCGGGCGATCCCCTCGATGATCTCCTGAAGCCGCTGCTCCACGCGCGCCAGCACGCCATCATCAAGCGTGCGAATGGTTCCCCCCAACTCCGCCCGATCAGGGATCACGTTGAAGGCATGGCCCGCGTGGAATGTGCCCACGCTAAGGACGACCTTCTGCGACGGCTCGATATTCCGGCTGACGACGGTTTGGACGGCCGTCACGAAGTGAGCGGCCGCTACGAGGGGATCACGGGTCTCGTGGGGCCTGGCGCCGTGCCCCCCACGTCCCTGGACGATAAGTTGAAAATGCGTGGCTGCGGCCATCAGCGGGCCGGCCTGCACGATGGCCTGTCCCAATGGCAGAGCATTCCACAGGTGCAGGCCAAAGGCGACATCCGGGGTCGGATCTTCCAGCGCGCCATCGTCGATCACCGCCCGAGCCCCACCGATGGCCTCCTCAGCTGGCTGAAACACAAACTTCACGCGGCCATGGAGCACGCTGCGATGCCGCGCGAGCAGCGTCGCCACGCCCAGGCCAATCGCCGTATGCCCATCGTGTCCACAGGCATGCATCCTTCCCGGGATTTGGGACGCGTATTCGACCTCGTTAGCTTCCTCCACGGGCAAGGCATCCATGTCAAATCGCAACATGACGGTCTTGCCTGGCCGGGCGCCCTCCAAAAGGCCGATCACCCCCGTCTTCCCCACGCCGGTTCGCACGTCTAATCCCAGGCTCTTCAGGTGCTCCGCCACGAGGCCGGCCGTCCGCCTCTCCTCGAACGCCAGCTCCGGATGGCGGTGTAGATCTCGTCGCCAGGCGATCAGTTGATCCCGCAGCGTCTGTGCTTCCTCGCGAAAATCAGGCATCCTCTCGTTCACCTCGTCTCGAGTGACATGCTCACTGGGCCGTCCAGCCGCCATCAACCACGATCACGGCGCCGGTCATGAATCGAGAAGCCTCCGAGGCCATGAAGAGTACGGCCCCCTGAATATCCTCGGGGTCGCCCCAGCGCCCCAGCGGGATGCGACGGCGGAACGCCTCATAGGCCTCCAGGTTCTGCTTGAAGACCTCGTTGATCGCTGTCATGATCGGGCCCGGGCACAAGGCGTTGACCGTGATCCCGTAAGGCGCCCACTCCAGCGCCAGGGTGCGCGTCATCTGAATAAGGCCGCCCTTGCTGGAGGCATAAGGAGTCCGCTCCTCCAGGCCCACCAGCCCCAGGATAGAGCTGACATTGATCACGCGGCCCCATCGCTGAGCGATCATGTGAGGGCCGACGGCCTTCGCACATAACCATGGCCCCGTTAAATTCGTCTCAATGATCTGATGCCAGGTCTCCACGTCGAGCTCGAGGATCGGGCCACGTCGGTTGATCCCGGCATTGTTCACCAGGATGTCTATCCGTCCTAACTCCCTGACCACCTGATCGACCATAGCATTGACGTCGTCCGCCGAGGTGACGTCGGCCCGAATCGGGATCACACGCCGGCCAGTGGCCTCAGCGATCTCCTGGGCGGCCGCCTCGGCTTCGTCCAGATGTCGGCTGCTGATGGCCACATCCGCGCCAGCCCCGGCCAGCGCGAGCGCCATGGCCTTACCCAACCCCTTGCTACCGCCGGTCACCAGGGCCACGCGGTTATCCAAACGAAAGAGTTGTAATGCATCGAACACAGGATCCCACCTCCCAACGTGCAGGTGTACGATGAACGAGGAACGACGGGCGATACATCCGCCGCTACCTGTACCACCGCCTCGGCATCTCCTCCAGCTCAACGGGGACCTGCAACCTTCGCGTCCCGCGTACGATGTCAAGGGTCACCGTCTGGCCCACCCGAGTCTGTTCCTCCAAATAGTCCGCCAGCGCCTCCATATCCTCGATCGGCTGCCCGTCGATGGCGACGATGATATCTCCCCCGACCAGGATGATGCGGTTACCCAGGATCAACTCCCGCCGCGCGCCGCGTATGCCCGCCCGCGCCGCCGGGCTATCCCGATAGACCCGGGCGACCAGCAACCCCTGCTCCACCGGCAGATCGAGGGCTCGGGCCAGCGCTGGCGTAATCCCATACCCCAGGACCCCCAGCCAGGGATGGCGATAACGGCCATGCGCTATTAACTCCGGGATCACGCGCTTCACCGTGTCCACGGAGATCGCCAGGCCGATCCCCGCCGACGTCCCAGTGGGGGAGTAGATCGCCGTATTCACGCCGATCAGGCGTCCGAAGGAATCCAGCAATGGCCCACCTGAGTTCCCCCGATTGATCGCCGCATCCGTCTGGATGACATGCCTCAACACAGTATCATCGTCCACGGTGATCGTCCGATCCAGAGCGCTGATGACCCCCGTGGTGAGCGTGCGCTCGAACTGCCCGAAGGGATTGCCTATGGCGATAGCCCGCTGTCCCACGCGAAGGCTCGCCCCATCACCCAGCTCTATCGGTTGCACGCCTGGCGGTATCTCATCCACACGCAACACGGCCAGATCGTTGAGCGGATCGGCCCCGACGATCGTCGCCTGGCGGACGAAATCCCCCCCGAAGCCCACCTCGATGGACTGGGCCCCCTCGATCACGTGGTAATTCGTGACGATGTGCCCCTGGTCATCCCAAAGAAAGCCGGAGCCGGTCCCCTCTTCTGGGTAGATGCCGAAGAAGAAGCTCTGACGAAGGACGCGCGTCGTCACGTTGACCACGGCGGGGCTCACCCGTTCGTAGACGGCGATCACCCGCGCCTCTCCCACGTCGATCATCTCCGGTGCCACGCTGGGAGTCGGCGTGGCGACCACGACGATGATGCGCGGCGTCGGCGTAGGTGGGATCGACGTTGGCGTCGGCGTCGGCTCCAGCGAGAGGCTCAGGCCGCCGCATCCTACCATGAGGACGATGAGACCGATCGCCAGGGTGATACCACCTATCACGACGAAGCGCACCCGCGTCATAAGCCCAACGCCTCCTCTTCACAACGACGGGGCGGGAGTCGATCCGCCCCGTCGCTACTTCGCATCGATCCGTTCAACGTCATTCACGAATGCGGGTAGGTCGCACCCCCAAGGTGACGGGCACCTCTACCAGCTTCCCATCCCGCGCCACAGTGAGGATCACTTCCTGCCCTGGGGACGTGTGACGGGACAGATAGATCAGCAGATCGTCAAAGTTGTGCAGAGGCTGGTCATCAATCTGAACGATGATATCACCGCCGATCTCGATCCGGCGCCCCTTATAATTGACCGTCCGGGTGCCTGGGCGCAATCCGGCCTCTGCCGCCGGGCTCCTGGGGATGACATCGATGATGAGGATCCCCCGTTCTACAGGGAGCTCCAGATCCCTGGCCATGGAGGGGGAGAGGGTCACGCCGGAGATGCCCAGCCAGGGATGCTCATACCGTCCCGTCTCGATGAGCGCCGGCACGACGCGCTTGACCAGGTTAATGGGGATGGCGAAGCCAACGCCCGAGTTGGCCTGCACCAGCGAGCGGATCTGGGCATTCACCCCGATGACGCGCCCTCGCGCATCCAGAAGCGGGCCACCCGAGTTGCCCGGGTTGATGGCCGCGTCCGTCTGAATGGCCTCCGGGATCTGGAAGCCGGTGACGGCGGGGATGGAACGGCCCACTGCGCTGATGATACCCACGGTGAGCGTGCCCTCATATCCAAAGGGGTTTCCGATGGCGATCGCGCGCTCGCCCACCCGCACCTGATCGGAGTCCCCTAACTCGACGGGATACAGTTCCTCCGGGCTCACGTCCACCTTGATGACGGCGATATCGCTGTCGGGATCCGTGCCGACGATCTCGGCCGATACGGAGACGTCATTCCAGAAGGTGACCTCGATCTCCGAAGCATTGGCAACCACGTGATGATTCGTCACGATATGCCCCTGCTTGTCCCAGACGAAGCCCGATCCCTGTCCCTCGGTGAAGAAGTCCTCGCCGTTCAACTTATGCGGCACCGGCTGGCGCACGGTGATGTTGACGACGGAGGGATTCACCTTCTGGTAGACGGCGGTCAGGATCTGGGTCTGAATGTCAGCTTCGGGGTCGATCTCGATCACGATCGGGGGAAGCGGCGTAGGCGAGGGGGATATCGGCACAACCTGCTCTACAACCCGCGTGGGCACCGGACGTGCACGCGTGGGCGCTGAATAGGCCTGGCGCTCCCGGGTCTGATCCCACACGACAACGGCCGCGAATAGGCAGAGGCATAAAAGAGCGAACGCGCTGACCGCTCCGATCGCGGCCACGAGGGCTACGCCTCGATTGGGGCGATGGGTCTCAGTCCTACCTTCCTGTCGTTCCAGCATATGCAATCGATGCCTTTCCTTTCGCAATGATCAAAACGAAGCTAAGACTTTCGTCTATAATAGTATAACCCTCTGTAGGGGCGACCGGCCGGTCGCCCCTACTAGACCAATTTGAGCGAAGATTTTTAAGTCCCTTTAGTCCCCTTGGCGTCCTTCGCGCTCTCGGCGGTTAGGAACGAAGAGAAAAACGTTTCGGGGAGATGCGAGAGAGCGTCCTCTCCGCGCATCCCCCCGTTCGGTCGCCCATTCGCCTCGAGATCTTCCGACGCAAAGGGACCCGTTCACGAATCGCGCCGGCTGAAGCCTGTGAGCAGGAACACGTAGTACAGGAGCGTAGACAGCGTCTGAGCCAGGGCGGCCACATAGGTCAGGGCGGCCGCGTCCAGCACTTCCTTCGCCTGATGCAGATCTTCCCCATCTGCGAGGCGGAAGGACTGCAATAGCTGCAAACCGCGATTGCTGGCGTTGAACTCCACGGGCAGGGTGACCAGCGAGAAGACAGCGGCAGCGGCGAAGCCCGCCACGCCGAGCCAGGCGATGGAAGGCTGCCCCAGCAGCCAGCCGACCATGAACATCACCGGCGCCACCCAGGAGCTGACGATGATCGCCGGCACCAGGCTGCCGCGCAGCTTCAGCGGCGCATATCCCTGGGCGTCCTGGAGCGCATGGCCGATCTCATGCATGACGATGGCCAGCGCGGCCACGGATCGCCCATACGCCACCCCCTGCGACAATCGTAACGTCTTCGTCCGAGGATCGTAGTGATCGGTGAGCTCGCCAGGCGTCCCTTCGATCTGAACATGGCCGAGCCCGACAGGGCCCAGCACCATACGAGCGGCATCCAGGCCTGTCAATCCCCGACGATTAGGGACCCTGGTGTACCGCGCGTAGGCGCTGCGCACTTTCATCTGGGCGTATAACGCTAGCAATAGTGATGGCAACACGAAGAGCAGATACATCGGGTCGAAATACGGTTGGAAAAACATCGCTCCTCACCTCAAGTTCATCCCCGACCCGCGCACTCGAGGGCTATCCGACTCTCAAGAGACCGACGTCTCCAATAAGGATACTTGGAGAAAGGATCCCAAGCTATGAAACGTATGGTTCACCCGACGATCACTCAACGGACTTTCACTCGACAATCCGTCGCTTGATCCGCCAGTCTCTGGATGATCCTCCTCCATCCCCCGCCCTCGAAGGCTCGTGTCGAGGAAATTTTGTCATTGGCGATCCCCTGGAAGGAGGGCTAAATATGTCCTAGGCGGTGCCCTCCAAACGGGGGAGCTGAGATTATTATACCGCATATGCGCATAAATAGCGAACATTCGACTGACTTTTTGCTGTCCTCCTGGCTCCTCCCCTCCAGGCTACATTTGGCGGGGCGTTCTACATAGCAAAGACGGCACGTGGGAAAATGCACCACAAAGGCGCCAAGGCGCTAAGGAAGGCATCTAAAGTAAAGTAAGTAATGAATCGGAGCCCCCCTTTGTCTGGCAAGCCTTCCATATATTCTTCTCTGCCTTAGGGTCTTAGTGCCTTTGTGGTTCAAAATATCGCTCTTCTCAGATACGCCCCTTAGAGCCCCGAGAAGCTCTACTTGCTTCCACCCCGCTTGCCAGGGGAGACGTAATAAGGCATAATACAATCCATGCGGTTTTCGGTTTTAGAATCCAAGAAGGGAGAAGGGAATGTTACAAGCAAAGCAGGGCGATACTGTCCGAGTGCATTACACGGGCAGGCTAGAGGATGGCACGATCTTCGACACATCGATCCATCGCGAGCCGTTGGAGTTCACCATCGGCGCCGATGAGGTCATCCCCGGGTTTGAGCAGGCGGTCATCGGCATGAACCCGGGTGAAGTGAAGACCGTCGTGATCCCAGCAGAGGATGCCTATGGCCCTCATCGCCAAGACATGGTGCTGACCGTCCGCCGCGATCAGTTCCCCGTAGGCATCCAGCCGGAGATCGGCCAGCAGTTCCAGGTCGGCCTCGAAGGCGGCGGGACGATCCTCGTCATGGTGACCGAGGTCTCCGAGGACACCGTGACCCTTGATGCCAACCATCCCTTGGCGGGGAAGGACCTCACCTTCGACATCGAGCTCGTAGAGATCGTCTGAGCCCTGGAAACCACGGGCGGTGAGGCTATTGTAACCCCACCGCCCGATTTCCATTTTCGACTTTCGATGAGTCCCCGATAACGTTAGCTTTTCGCTTCCCGTAGGACTACCCTAACAGCGAGGCTAAGCTCTATCACGCGCCCACGTTACGCTAAGAGCGCGCCTGAGAAGGTCCCTCTTGGCATGAGTTGTCTCGTGTTTTCGTCATGTATACTTTAATTGACGTAGATCCTGAACGCCTCCTGCAATAGCCACCTACCGTCGCGGCGATAGGGCGACTGGCGTAACAGCCAATACCGCACGAGTGGGCGAAAGGCCAACACCAGGTATCTCCGCAAGCCTAACATCCTC
>DUEN01000195.1 GCA_011176545.1 Caldilineae bacterium
GAAGCTCGAACGATCGTGCAACGCGGCATGCTCTGGGCCAGTCGATAGCAGTTAGCCGGTAGCCGACAGCAGGTAGCCGAGCTGAGACTCAAAACCCCGGCTTCTTCGAGAAGCCGGGGTTTTCATCCTCATTCCTCATAAGCCCTCAAAAACTCCTCTCGAGGGATCCCCGCCTGGGTTAGAATCGTGTGCATGAGAGATTCGCTTGAGCGCTTCACACTCGTTGGCGCGATCTAGGACAACATGCTACACTCTGAATGTCTCATGCTTATGGCACGCATCATCATGCTCGCGCGAGGTTCACTGTGAGCCACCGGGTACATGGTCGCTCGATTTTGAAGGAGGTCTTTCCTATGACGAAGTCTACGCTGGGCAGTCATGTCATCACACAGGTCGCTATCGTGGTCCGTGACATTGAGAAGAAAGCGCGCGCCTTCGCCGATATCTTCGGGTTGGAGATGCCGGAGATCCGCCTTACAGCCCCAGCAGAAGAGACTCACATACTCTATCGAGGAGAACCCACTTCTGCTCGCGCCAAGTTGGCCTTCTTCCGTATGGGGCCAATCTCTCTAGAGTTGATCGAACCCGTTGATGGCCCCAGCACCTGGCGCGAATTCCTGGACACCCACGGGGAAGGGGTCCATCACATCGCCTTTGAGATCAAGGGTATGCAGGAGGCGATCTCATTCTTGGAGGGTAAAGGCATGACGACCGTGCAGACGGGTGAGTTCACTGGGGGACCTTATGCCTACATCGATGCCGCCGAAAAACTAGGCGTGATTTTGGAGTTGCTGGAACATGATCGCTAGCTGTTGACCAGCTCCTTGCTGAGTGTTATCATCGTAAGGTCATCCCGATTAAGGATAGGTGGGGTCTGATGACGAAAGTCACGCCCATGCTCCGCCAATACCGGGAGATCAAGGCGCGCTTCCCGGACGCCCTGGTCATGTTCCGGCTGGGCGACTTCTACGAGATGTTCGATGAGGACGCCAAGACCGCCGCCCGCGAGCTGGACCTGGTCCTCACCTCCCGATCCTTCTCCAAGGAAGTCCGGCTGCCCATGTGCGGCGTGCCTCACCACTCGGTGACCGGCTACATCGCCCGGTTGATCGAGCGCGGCTACAAGATCGCCCTGGTGGAGCAGCTCGAGGACGCCCGCCGGGTCAAACGGCTGGTACGACGAGATGTCGTACGGGTCATCACGCCCGGCACCGTGGTCGAGGACGTGCTGCTGCAAGAGAAGGCCAACAACTACCTGGCCGCGGTAGTCCGGGATGATCGCGGGCGGGAGAGCTACGGGCTGGCCGCTCTCGACCTCTCGACGGGGGAGTTCATCACCACGCAACTGGATGGCGAGGACGCCTTCGGGGCGCTCCAGGAGGAACTGGCCCGCCTGGCGCCGGCTGAGATCGTCCTCCCTGCCACGCTGGCATCCGATGAGGCGTTCACCGCCCGGCTGCGAGCTCTAGGCCCCGCTCGACTCTCCCCTCTGGCCGACGAGCGGTGCACGCCGGCCGCCGGACGCCAGATCCTGCTCGACCACTTCGGCGTCGCCTCGCTAGAGGGATACGGCTGCGATGACCTGCCGCTGGCCCAGGCGGCCGCGGGCGCCATCATCGCCTATCTGCGCGACAGCCAACTAGGAGATATCCCCGTTACCGGCGCGCTCTCCGGCGGCACCGGCCTGGCCCACATCGCCGAGCTGCGCACCTACCGCCCCGGCGAGCACATGACCCTGGACTCGGTCACCCGCCGTAACCTGGAGCTCACACTCAACCTGCGAGACGGCTCCTCGCGCGGCTCCCTCTTCAGCGTGCTCGACCACACGCTCACCGCTATGGGCGCCCGGCTGCTGCGCCGGTGGATCACCCAGCCGCTATTAGACGTGAACCGCATCCGGGAGCGGCTGGATGCGGTGGAGGCGTTGGTGAACGACGCCCTGCTGCGTCACGATCTGCGCGCCGCCTTGGATGGCCTGCACGATGTGGAACGCCTGGCCGGCCGCGTCGGCTTCGGGTCCGCCAACGCGCGGGATCTGGTGGCGCTGCGTCGGGCCCTGGAGCGCATCCCGACCATTCGCCGCCATCTGGAGCGAGCGGAGGCGGCACGACTGCGTACCCTTCGGGATCAACTGGATGAGCTCCAGGACGTCGCCCAACTGATCGGCAAGGCGATCGTAGACAGGCCGCCTATCTTGGTCCGCGATGGCGGCCTCATCCGCGATGGCTTCGACCCCGATCTGGACGCGCTGCGCCAGCACGCGGAGGAAGCCGAAGCCTGGCTGGCGGAGCTGGAGGCACAGGAGAGAGAGCGCACCGGCATCAAGACCCTGCGCATCCGGTATAACGACATCTTCGGCTTCTTCATCGAGGTGCCGCGCAGCCGCGCCAACGAGGTCCCCTCCGAATACGAACGCAAGGCGACCATCACCCACGCCGAGCGCTTCATCACGCCCACGCTCAAAGCCCGGGAGGCGGACATCCTGCTGACCCGCGACCGGATCAAGGACCGAGAATATGATCTATTTATCCAGGTGCGCGGGGAGGTGGCGACACACACCGCCCGACTGATCCACTCCGCCCGCATCCTGGCTGAGCTGGACGTGTTGGCCGCGCTGGCCGAGGCCGCCGCGCGCGGCAACTATGTGAAACCTACCGTGGATGACGGCGACGTCATCGACATCCGCGAGGGGCGGCACCCGGTGGTCGAGCACCTGCTCCCGGATGGCGAGCGCTTTGTGTCCAACGACCTGCATCTGGACGAAAACCAGCGGGTGATCATCCTCACCGGCCCCAACATGAGCGGCAAGTCGGTCTACATCCGACAGGCCGCCCTCATCGTCCTGATGGCCCAGATCGGGTCCTTCGTCCCCGCGCGGAGCGCCCATATCGGCGTCGTGGATCGCATCTTCGCCCGCGTGGGCGCGACCGACGACATCGCCCAGGGCCGATCGACGTTCCTGGTGGAGATGGCCGAGACCGCGGCCATTCTGCGGCACGCTACGCCTCGCTCGCTCATCATTCTGGACGAGGTGGGGCGCGGTACGTCCACCTACGACGGCATGAGCCTGGCTTGGGCCGTGGTGGAAGATATCCATAACACACTAGGCGCCCGCTGCCTCTTCGCCACCCATTATCACGAGTTGACGGCGCTGGCCAATCACCTGCCCGCCGTGCGCAATTACTCGATGGCCGTGGCCGAGCAAGGCGATGGGATCGTGTTCCTGCGGCGGGTGGTGCCCGGCGGCGCGGAGCGGTCCTTCGGGATCCACGTCGCCAAGCTGGCGGGGCTGCCGCCGCGCGTCGTTCAGCGGGCCGCGGAGGTGCTAGCCGAGATGGAACGCAACGGGGCGACAGGGCTGCGAGAGCCAGGGCATAAACCTGACGAGCCCGGCGAGGAGACAGAGCGAGGGCGGGAGTTCTATGCCGCGGAAGAAGAGGAGAGAAAACCCTCGATCGGCGAGGTGACCGCCTCTCGGCCGGCCTATGCCATCTCGGATAGCCTGATCGATTCGTTGCCCCATCCGCCGGATGCTCCCATCCCACTCGAAGTGATCGTGGCCACATTGCGGGAGCTATACCAGGCGGACATCGCCAACTTGACGCCCGTGCAGGCGCTGGTTCTGCTCAACGAGCTTCAGCAGCGCCTGCGCGGCCAAACCGAGTAGGGGCGGGTCTGAGACCCGCCCCTACCTTGAGATCATGAGCGAGATCACGGCGGAGAAATGGGCTGAATATCGCGAGGGAGCCCGGCGGCGTTGGGCCAGAGGCAACGAGCCCTCGCCGAATGAGGTAAGCGCGCCATGGCTATCGCCCGCAAGGCCGCGGAGATGTTGAGGGAGGAATTCGGCGCCATCAGGGTAGTATTGTTCGGCTCCCTGGCTCGTGGCGGGCCTTTCGACATGCATTCCGACGTCGATCTAGCCGCGTGGGGCCTTGATCC
>DUEN01000196.1 GCA_011176545.1 Caldilineae bacterium
ACCAGGATGAATCTCGGAGGCCCTTGATCCCATCGCTTTGTGGTACAATGAAAGTGTTACCCATGTCTCCGAACACTTGTAACCCATGTCCCCGAACACCTGTTACCCATCTCCCCAGTCTATACACAGAGGAGAGGGGAGAGGGGGATGGGGGGAGTGGGGAGAGGTAAAAAGCCGCCAGTTCCTTCCGGGCCTGTTCCAGCACCCAATCGCCCCAATATTTCACCGCCTCTTGTAGGGGCGACCAGCCGGTCGCCCCCCGGCCGGTCGCCCCGATGGGCGCAGCCCGCTGCGTCCCCACATCCAAATCCAGCGCCATTTGCGGATCGTCGGTCTGGCCGGGCGCGGCGCGCCGTGCCCCTACGAGATGGGCAGGCATGCCCTCGAAGGGGCGTCCATACTTTTGCGGGTACTCCAGCGTGGCCTTGAGGATCAGCACGGCCACGGGGTTATAGTCGCTGGCGTGGGTCTCGCAGCCCAGCCGCAGGGCCTCCAAAGGGATGGCGCCGCCGCCCGCGAAGGGATCCAGCACGCGGGGCGGCGGCACGCGGCCGGCCTCGATATCCTCCACGCTCACCGGGCGGCCCAGTTCGCGGGTCAGGCGCGCCGCGTGGGCCTGATAGATGTCCCGGCGGGCCTTCTCCAGGATGTGCGGGTTGAGCGAGTTCTCCCACTTGCTCAGTTCCACGATGAACTGGCGCTGCTTCTGCCACTCCTCCGCATCGGCGGGGGGTGGCACCAACGCGGCGTAGGCCGTGGCCCGGGATGAGGCCAGCGGCCGCCGCGCCCACCAGATGTGCAGCGTCGAGATGTGTCCGTGGCGGATGTTCTTCTCTCGCGCGGACTCCTCGCTAACTTCGCGAACGGGGAAGGTCTCTTCGATGAGACGGCGATCCTTCATGAAGCCTCCCTTGTCCCTGGTCTATCCTTCGCGTTCCGGAGGGAACCATCCTTGAAGTGTATACTTGAATTTATCGAAAGCGCGTTCGCTCGCCCTTAAGCTGACGTTTTCGGCAAGCTCCTGGAATATGCGGGCGGAGAATGGTCGTCCACTTCTACGAAGCGCCTTTTCAAGGGCCTCCTTGGGATGCTGCGGCTTGCCATCCGGTCGCGCGGGCTCGCTATCCAGCACGGCCTGTAAAGCATCCACATTAAGCCCAATCACCCGTGCCACATGCGGCGAACGAGTCCAAACCCAAACCTCCAGCTCTGGATCCAGGACGATGGCCGCGACGCGATCAGATGGCCATCCATTTCTAACAAGTCGGTCCTCTATCTCCCGCTCGAGATCTTCCGCGAGGCACTGATCCCGTCCAGAGCCTTCCCTATCCAGGATCACCAGAGCGTGCTCTGCTCGATTCAAATATTGCCGCAAAAACTCATGTGCGTGGAGCAATACACCGGAATCCCTTTGAGGATGTCTCACGATCTCGAACTGTATGTCCCGACGAATCCCAAGCGACCGATGGCGCTTTTCCAGCAAGGTGCGAATGGCCCAATACGCATCCATATCGGCGACGAGCACGATGAGATCGATTTCCTCCATCATCCTAATACCCCTGCGGCAAACAGAACATCTAGAGGCTGCTGTGCGCGCCAATCCTGCAAAGCCGGGTGGTCCGACCCTCTCACAATGTCCGTAGCGCCAGACTCCGTCTTGCCAAACACCAGCAAGTCTTCTGGCTTGGCCAACGCCATGAACAACGGGGAGTGCGTGGCCAGAAAGACCTGGCCTTCGTAAACAGAACTCAGGGCTTGAAAGACAGCCTCTATGGCCCGAGGGTGTATCCCGTTTTCAGGCTCTTCGATCAGGAACACACGTTCATTTGGCGGCAGGTAAGCGATAAGCGTTAGCGCTAAGAGACGCAGGGTGCCGTCAGAAAGTATCCAGGCCGGCACAGAGAGCTGATGGCGGTACCGAATCATCAGGTATTGAGATCGATCCTCCGGGCGTTCCTTGACCTCTATGTCCTCCAGGTCTTCAAGTACCGTCTGGAGGTGGCCTATCCACCATTTGAACCGGTCAGGATACTCGTTCCTTAACATCTTAACCATGACGGGCAGATTGGAACCATCCGGCTGGAACACAAGCGGCGCATCGGAAGGGCATGGACGACGCATCGCCACGCTGTTCAATTGGAGCGTCTGGATTCCGCTCCTCAAGAATTCCCTGAACCATAGCGAAACGGGGAATCGATTTTCGTCCTCCGGCAGACCGGAGAGGGCCAATCTTTTTGGTGAAAGGCGAAAGGTGATATTCCAGCCTGTCCGTTCTGAGCGGAAATAATCGTTCCCGCCGGGCTTCACCTTTCTTACCACTACACGATATCCCTTTGGGGTTTTAGCCCCGCTGGGATGCACCACAGGCTCGTCTTTCTGTTCAATGGGGAATAACGAACGTTGGGCGGGAGAAAGCTGTGCAACCCGTTGTGATCCAGACACAAGCCATAAGTTCTCCCCAGTGACGACGATCCCCTCTCCATCTTTACCAACCCCAATCCCGAGTTCATATCTTATCCGGTCATATCCTTTGGCCTGCAGCCGCTTAGGGATATCAGCCTCCACAGCGAACTCGAAGCCATGAGCTTCCTGCTCGTGCCGCCAGACCAACTCTCTCAGGGCGTTCGCACGAGATTTCACAGCCTCTACTGCATCGTCCTCAATCGAATCTTGGAGGAATTTAAAGACGTCCAAAAGCGTGCTTTTACCGCTGGCATTTGGTCCTATCAAGATATTGAAAGGCATCAATCGGACGGAGACCCGGCGCAGGCATTTGTAATGTCTTACTTCAATTTTTCGGAACATTTACCGACGACCTCCTCGCGTCACTTGGCGCTGCCGAGGCTCACGATGGTATTGGCGTCTATCCAGTATCGAACTTCCACTCGCTCCTCCGGTTGCAGGCGTTCGGCCGGGTTTTGAATGATGTACAGCTCCGGTTTCGTGGCCGCGTTGAGCACCACGTACAGGTAATAATCATCACCGAAGCGCTGGGCCTTGAACCACTCGTTCTGGGTCAGGGCTACCGGCCCCGTCTGCGCCCGGGCCTTCACCTCAATATAGCGCCTGGCATCGGTGTCTGGCTCGCGCGAGCGGATGTCAAAGCCCAGGTTCTGGTCCGACACGTCCTCGGGCACGCGGCCCTGGGCCCGCTCGTAGGCCATCGCCACGTCCATCCCCACCTGCTCCACCTGCGGATCCTCGCTCATCTCGTCCACGGTCACCGCGGCGGGGACGACGCGCACGGCCGCCACGAAGTGCGGCATGCTTAACGTCAACTGGCGTTCACGCACGATGGCCTGTTTCAACTCCTCCAACGCCTGTTGATAGCGGCGTTTCTGTTCTTCCTTATTGCGGATGACCAGATCGACCTTCTCACCTCGCTCCTGACGGTCATAGAGCTGGATGAGATCACCATCGAGGTCCACGATCAGATGTTCCAGCGAGCGGAGGCCGTATTTCTCCTTGATGAGCGCCTGGCGTTCCCGCTCTTCGGCTAACTCCGCCTTGTACTTCTCCAGCTCCGCTAACACCACGGGCAGGGCCTGTTGCTTCACCTGCTCGATGGAGATGGGCTCGCGGTCCGCGGCGTCCCCGCCTTCCACCAGGTCCCAGAGCAGGGCCGGGTTGACGGGACGGATCGTCCCCGCGGCCGCATCGGCGAAGAACGCCAGCAGGCGACGCCCGGCGATCTGGCCCGTGCCGTCCGTGATCTCGCCCTCGTAGAAGAGCAGCACGCCGTCCAGTCGGCCGTCCGGGTCCGTGAACACGGCCCCACGGTGGAGCGCTTCTCTTAGATGCTGCTCCGCCCAACGCAGCAGCGCCTCAAACAGGGGATGCCCGAAGGAGACGAACTCGGCCTCGGGATGGCGGAAGGCCACATCTCGATCAAATGTGACCTTGGGATAGCGCGACAATAGGGAGCCGAACTGCCTGCGGAAGCTGTCCTCCTCGGCGATGCGTCGGATCGCCGCCGGCACGCTCTCCACGGCCAGAAAGCCGTCCCGCCGCTCGCGATATTTCCCGCCGACCGCGTCCCAGCCCTTCTTGAAGAAGGCCTCCGTGTATTCCGGGATCAGACGGTGCTCCCGGGCCTCGTTGGCCATCTCCCGCATGCGGGTGTAATCGATGTATCGCGTCGCCAGGCTTTCGCCCAGGTTCTCCCGCACGCGGCGGATGTATTCCTCATCCACCCGGATGTCGAGCTCGCGCAGGATCTCGTCCAGGCTGCGCGCGTTGGCCGCCGCCTCCAGTATCAACTGGGCCAGGTTCTTGCCATAATACACCTCTCCGAGCACGTCAAACACCTTATCGCTGCCCAACGCCTGTCGAATCTCCTCCAGCTTGTCGAACAGGCGCCGCATCACACGCCCCTCGCGCGTGTCCGCGGCCACCAGGTTGAAGATGTACACCTCTCTGGTTTGGCCATATCGGTGAATGCGCCCCATGCGCTGCTCCAGGCGGTTGGGATTCCAGGGCAGATCGTAGTTGATCATCAAGTGGCAAAATTGCAGATTGATGCCCTCTCCAGCCGCCTCAGTCGCCACCATCACCTGGGCTTCGTTTCTGAAGACAGCCTCCGCTTTGATGCGATCTTCCAGCTTCATGCCGCCGTGAATGGTACACACGTTGTAGCCCCACTGCCGCATGCGCTGCGCCAGGTATTCCAGCGTGTCCCTGGACTCGGTGAAGATGAGGATCTTCTCGCCGGGGAACTGGCGTTCCAGGTCCTCCAACGCCTGACGGAAGTGGCGGAGTTTGACCTCCTCGCCGCTATGGATGATCTCCTCCGCCTGGCGCATGAGCCGATCCAGGATCTGAATCTCCCGCTCCAGCTCCTGTCGGTTCTCCGCCACGCTGAGAGTCTCCCAGATCTCCTCGTACTTCCACCGTTCCTCCTCGCTCGCGTCCTCGATGCTCTCGAAGTCAAACACGCCTTGAGACAGCCGCTGTCGGGGGTCCTGATCAGCCATGCGCAGCAGTTCTTCCAGCCGCCTCTTGCGGCGCTCCAGGGATCGATAGAGGGCATAGGTGCTGGAGGCGAAGCGGCGTTGCAGGATGACCAGGGCGAAGGCCACGTTTCGCCGTCTGTCCTGCGCCAGGGCCTTGTTGTACTGAGTCTGCACATAATGCGAGAGGTCGTTGTATAAGTCCACCTCCCGTGGCGACTCTCGTCCCAACTCAAAGGAGATGGTGCGGACGTGGCGCGGCAGGAAAAGGGGACGCCCCTCAAAGTCCCTTAAATCCTCCTTCATGCGCCGGATGAAGAGGGGGTTCTCCCGGCTACGAATGGACTCTCGCAGCAGCTCCTCGGTGGCGAAAAAGCCCGGCACCAGGAGGTCCAGGAACAGGCGGAAGTTCTCCGGATCGCCCTTGTGAGGCGTGGCGGTCAGGAAGAGCATGTGAGTGGTCAGTTGAGAGAGGACTTCTCCTAACCGGTATCGTCCCGTGCGCTCTAGCTTATTGCCGTAGCGATAGGCGCTCATCTTGTGCGCCTCGTCCACGATGACGAGGTCAAAGTGCGCCGCGGCCAGCGAAGGCAGCACGTCGTCCCGCTTGGCGAAGTCCATCGAGGTGATGATCTGATTCTCCCGTAGCCAGACGTTCTCGCCGAAGAGCGTCTCCATCATCGTGCGATCCACGACGACGAAGTGCTCCTCAAAGCGCTCTCTCAGCTCACGCCGCCACTGGTCTTTCAGGTGGCCCGGCACGACGATCAGGATGCGCTGCGCCAGGTGGCGCAATTTCAACTCCTTGATGATCAACCCGGCCATGATCGTCTTGCCCGCGCCGGGATCATCGGCGATGAGGAAGCGAATGCGAGGTAGGTTCAAGACGTATCCGTAGACGGCCTCGATCTGGTGAGGCAAAGGGTCGATTTTGGAGATGTTCATGGCCAGGAGGGGATCGTATAAGGACGCGAAGCGATAGCGCAGGGCCTCTAAGCGCAAGAACACATCGCGGGGCGGGGCCGTGAAATCCGCGGCCATGGAGACCACACGTAGATTCTGGAAGTCCGCTCGCGGCACCAGTTGATCCACGTGATCGCCGGAGTGGGTCAGCCTCCCTACAATACGCACGTATTCATTGAGTTCCTCAACGAGATTGACCTCGACCGGCTCCGACCAATGAGGTCCTTGGATGATCTCTCCAGGTCGGATCTTCACTTGCCGTACCTCCCCTGCCATATCAGCCGCGCTCGTGGACACGATTCGTTGTCAACATGGAGACGATGGACTATATATCTGTCCAAAGCCTTTTTAGATGATACTCGATCCTCTCCAAAAAGGGAAGATGACCTCGGGATCAAGAAAGGACTTCGCTCATATTGGCATACACGACACAATGCAGGAACGTATGGCCGTACTCTTCTACAAAAGCGCTAAAGTAGGGGCACGGCGGCCAAGAAAGCAATGTCTTCTATTCCAATATGAGCGAAAGACTTAGCCTATCGAAGAAGCTAGAGTCCTTCAATCACGTGGGGAAGCGAGGTCGTAGGCTTATCGCTCGGCAATTGGGGCTCTCTAAAAAGGCCGGCGTCAATGACGACCGAAGAGGTTATCGTAGATGGCATCGGCTCGCTCCTGACGCATCTGTGTGAGCCAGTCTTCCGGCCACTCGCCTTGCCAGCGTTCCTGAACCTTGTCCCCCAGGGCAAAAAGGTCTTCCAGCGCCTCCTGGGCCTGCTGCCACTTGCGCTGTTCATCTTCCAGCGCCTGGTCCAGGATCTCTCGGATCACTTGACTCACGCTGACCCGTTTCCCCTGCTGTTGGCTGCGCGCGCGTGCCAAAGCCTGAAGCCGTTCATATTGCTCAGGTTCTAACAGGATTTGAGCCCGATAGTAACCGCCCATCGCCGACCTCCGAAAATAACAAGTTACACACCATTATACATCTATTCCACCCTGACACCAGTCAAGGACAAACCCGGCTTCTTCGAGAAGCCGGGTTTGTGCATCCTCCGGTACGACGATCTCCCCCAAACGCACGGCGTCGCCGCCGATGTCGAGAGGCAGGCGCGGGAGGCCGGGCTGGTTGGCGTCGTACAGGCCGATCTCCAGCGTGTATCGGCCGGACGGCAGCTCTGCCGGCAACGTCAAATCGAAGCGGTCGAGAACCACCTCGCCCGGCAGCCAGCTCGTGGTCGGGCGAGCGCCCCGCCCCGGCACGTGATCCTCCTGCGCCACGACGCGGCCGTCCGGCCCCAACAAATGCACGAACGCCGTGTAGGAACGATCCATCGCCGCTATGGCCTGCCAGACCACGGTCACGGCGAGCATCTGGCCCGGTGAAACCCGTTCCCTAACCACATTCACGCCCACCAGGCGCACGCGATCGCCGAACACCACGTCCGAGCGCCATCGCACCGGCGGCGCCTCGAAGAGACGCTCGACGGATGTCGCCCACACCTGCCCCAGAGCGATGGGTTCACCGAGGGGACGGCCCTCGCCGTCCACCACCTGGCCGTAAAGCACCACCGGCCCGCCTCTCGCCTCCCGCGGCACCCGCACGCGATGCAACCCGCGCACGGCTACGCGAACCGGCCATCGCTCCGAGGGGAAAGGCACCGTTCCGGTGAGCGCCCCTACCTCCACATCATATCGCCGGTCGCCCTGCTCCCACCACATCTGCCACGCCAGCCCAGGGGATAACACCCACTCCGGCCACCACCACGTCTCCACCGTGATGAGATCCCCGGGGATCGCCGAGAGCGGTAGCGCGCCTACGCCGATCAGCACCAGATTGGGGGCCACAGCCTGATCCAGCCTTCGCGCCAGCGCCAGGCTCTCAGGGCGCGCGCCAGGGATGACTCGTGGCACCCGCACGGGGGCCAGGATCGCGACCTGTCCCTGCGGCGCGCCGGCCGCGTCCAACACCTCAAGCGGAACGCCACCTTCCGGGTAGACGCGCACCCGCAGCCGATACGTGCCCGGCGGCGTCCCTGGATCAGCTGGCAACGCGTATCGCCCCACGGTCGTCTGACCCGGCCGCCAGCGGAACGTAGGAAACTCATATGCGGACAGACGGCGATCGGACAGCCGCCCCCACACATTCCCAGCCTCGTCCACCAGCTCGCCCGTCACCTTCAGATCCTCGCTCAGCGACCCCTGAGCCTGCCAGTACACCCTCAGCTCCCCGTCCCGCCGTTGGTTGTGACCCAGGAGCCACACCTTGCCGCCGAAGTTGATCCGGACCGGATAGGCGATGGGCGGCTTCCCTTGGAACTGAGCATCGGCGGGCCAGCGGAAGTGTCGTACTCCCACATGCCGGAACGCGCGATCCACCCGCAGCTCGGCGCCGACCTGTTCCAGGATATCCGCGACCACCCCGGCCGGGTCCACCACCTCGTCCTGCCAGAGGATGAGCCAGGCGCCATGCTTCCCCGCCAGCGCCTCGGCCAGCCGATCACCCACGCTGTAGTCCAGCACCGCGTTCACGTCCAGCACGTCGATATCGGGCAGTCGGACGCGCGGCAACCCGCCCGCGTAGTAGTCCCACACGGGCGACATATGCCCCGAGACCAGGATCACCGCCTCATCCTTCGCGATGTGGGCACGCACATACCAGGCCGCGTCACGGAACTGGGCCTTTCGCACGCGCTCATCGGTGAACCAGCTATGATTAGCGTAGCCGAAGGAGGCGAGGATGAAGAGGAGGGCGATGGACATAATAGCTTTCTGCAATATGGAAATTGGAGATTGAAGGGTGCCGGCGGCGATGAGGAGCCACAGTGCGGGAGAGGCCAGCATCAGGTAGCGCGGGTTGAACTTCGGCGTGCGAGAGGAAAGGACCAGGATCAACACGACGGGGATGGCCAGATAACCCAGCAGGTAAACGCAGGCCCACGCCCCGCGTCGGCGACGAAGGAAGCACAACAGCAGCGCCAGGACGACCACCACGGCGAATCCCCAGCTCAGGGGGATCGCGTCGGCCTCCACCAAGGTCTCCGGCGCGCCCAGGGTGAAATGGATCCAGGTGTGACGCAGCGCCTCACCCAGCTTGAGCTGCCCTTGCCAGTACGAGGCGTCCACCCGATAGCGACGTAGGACGAACGGGAGCCAGGGGAGGTAGCCGAGGATCACGATCGCTGAGGCGATGAGGGCCTCGAGCGCCAGCGAGCGGCGAGCGGGAGGCGTGGAGCGGGGAGCGTAGGGCGTGGAGCGTAGGGCGTGGAGCGGGGAGCGAAGGAGGAGCAGGATGCCGACAGCCACGGCGAGCGCGGCCAGCAGGAAGAAGGCGAAATAGTGAGTGTACGCGGCGGCCAGCGTGGCGGCGACAAGGACGATCCACCAGCGGCGGCGCGCCCGCACGTCATCGGCCTGCAAGACCCGGAGTGAGGCGTAGGCGACGAGCAGACCCAACGCCGTGAGTTGGGTGTACATGCGGGCTTCCTGGCTGTAATACACATAGAGTGGGCTTCCCGCGGCCAACAGCGCCGCCAACAGCCCCACCTTCCGGTCGAACAGCCGACGCCCCAACACGTAAATAAGAGGGATCGCCAACACGCCCCACGCCGCCGACGGGAACCGGAGCGCCCACTCGGAGATACCGGCCAGCCGGATCCATCCGGCCACGATGTAGTAATATAACGGCGGCTGGATGTCGTTCGCCGTCCAGCGAGTGAGCTCGACCAGCCCCTGCTGCACGACCTGGGCCGTGACGCCCTCATCGTACCAGAGGCTCTGCGCGTCCAGACGGTACAGGCGCAATCCCCATGCCACCAGGATCAGCGCCAGTAGAATCCAACGCGCCCGGCCGCGGCGCATGCCGGTCATCGCCCTCCTCGCTCGAAAAACGCCCGAATGGCCGTCACCACCTGCTCGATCTGATCGGTCGAGAACGTGGGATCCATGGGCAGGGAGAGGATCTCGGCGGCCAGCCGCTCGGTGTGAGGGAGCCCCTCCGCGGGCGCCAGGTCCTGATAGGCTGGCTGGCGATGGATCGGCACCGGATAATGGATGCCGGTGGCGACGCCCGCCGCCTGCAGATGCGCCCGCAACGCGTCTCGCTCGCGGGTGCGGATCACATACAGGTGATAGACGTGGCGACAGCCCGCCCGTTCCAACGGCTTGATGACGGCCTCGGGCAGATGCCTGGCGTAGTACGACGCCAGAGCCCGTCGGGCCTCGTTCCACTCCTCCAGATGACGCAGCTTGACCCGCAAGATCGCGGCCTGCATCTCATCCAGCCGGCTGTTCAGCCCGCGGACCTGCGAGACATAGCGCGCCTCCCGCGTCCAGCCGTACTCCCGCAACAACCGCACCCGCTCGATCAGCTCACGGTCGTTGCCGATCACCGCGCCGCCATCGCCCAGCGCGCCCAGGTTCTTGGTGGGATAGAACGAGAAACATCCCAGATCGCCCATGGTCCCCACCGGATGCTCGCGGTAGCGCGCGCCATGAGCCTGGGCGCAGTCCTCGATCACCCGTACCCCGGCGCGCCGCGCGATGGCCAGGATCGGTTCCATGTCCGCGGGATGGCCGTACAGATGGACGGGGATGATCGCCCTGGTATGCGGCGTGATGGCCGCCTCCAGCGCGCCCGGATCTATCGTGTAGGTCTCTGGATCGACATCGACCAGGACCGGCCGCGCGCCCGTGAGCGTGATGGCCGCCACCGTGGCCACGGCCGTGTGAGAGACGGTGATGACCTCATCCCCTGGGCCGACGTCGCAGGCCAGCAAGGCCAGATGGAGCGCCTCCGTGCCGGAGCCGACGCCAACGCAGGCGGCCGCTCCGCAATACCCGGCGAACTCCTCCTCGAACGCGGCCACCTCGCGGCCCAAGATGTACCAGCCGCTATCCAGCACGCGATGCACAGCCGCGTCGATGTCCGCCTTGAGGGCCAGATACTGCGCCCGCAGATCGACGAGAGGCACGTTCATTTAACCTTCTTCCCGGTCGTGGACCTCACCCCATCCCCCAGCCCCCTTCCCCTCTCTGTATAGACTGGGGAGATGGGTAACAGGTGTTCGGGGACATGGGTTACAAGTGTTCGGAGACATGGGTAACACTTTCATTGTACCACAAAGCGATGGGATCAAGGGCCTCCGAGATTCATCCTGGT
>DUEN01000197.1 GCA_011176545.1 Caldilineae bacterium
CTCCCTCAGCATCGTTAACTTGATACCAATGGGGCGACCGGCCGGTCGCCCTTACAGAAGGTCTGTCTCTATCCTAACATCGAACATGCTTTAGTGTCCTCCGTCCCCTCCGGCGCCACCGCCAGCTACGGCGTATTCCCGCCATTCACTGGCCATCTTGCTCTCGATGACGTCCTTATATCTCAAACCTCGTACCCGGATGGGTTCCTCGGGGATCAGGCCCTCCGGGCGATAGATCATGATGAGGATGAGGAAGCTGCTCATCAGCAGCAGCTCGATCCAGATGGGCTCAACGGGGATGACTTCTCGGATCTCATATTTGAAGATCATGATGATGCGGCGAATGATGACGAAGACGAAGCTCCCCACCAGCGCGCCCTTGTTATTGCCCTTCCCTCCCAGCATCAGCATCAGCCAGGGCCAGAAGGTCCAGTCGCTACGCTGGAAGGCTGTGGCCATCACCGCGTGGCTGTAGAAGGCGTAAAGCACTCCCGAGAGCGAGGCGATGGCGGAGCCCAGGGCGAACACGAGCGCCTTGATCTTCACCACGTCTTTGCCGAGGGACTCGACGACGATCTCATTCTCCCTCACCGCCCGGATCAGACGCCCGAAGGGAGCTTGCACAATGAGATGCACGAACAGGTACACCGACAGCGCGATGCCCATGAAGAGGAGGGGCACGGCGACCGTTTGGGCGCTTCCCATCCAGGCGAAGACGTTCGGAACTTGAACCCAGGTGGTCCCCCCGACAAGCGGATAATAATTCGTCCCCACGATGCGAATTCCCTCGGCTACGGCGATCAGGACCATCATCAGATAGATCTCCCGGACCCTGATGCTGGGGTAGGAGACCAGGAAACCGAGGAAGGCGTTGATGAGGAGGGCGATCACGACGATGATGAGGAAGAGAGCGATGCCGGCGAGGGGATCCGTCGCCAGGCGGTCGTTGACCATGTTCATGATCCTAGCGCTATCGGCGACGAAGTCCAGGTCCGTCCCGACGTTGTAATAAAGCCGCGCGATTCGACCGGCCAGCGTTCCGGTGACGTAGGCACCTCCGGCCACCGCGAACGCCACCCCAAAGTTAGGGATCCCCGTGTAGCCGTATTGCAGGTTCAGGGACACGGTGACGATGAGATAAAGCACGAACCAGATGGAGACGTCGAGCAGGATGGTGATCAGGGTCGCCTGATTAAACATTCGAGCTCCCCCTTCCTCGCGCTAGGGTGAACATACCGGATATGGATGCTCGGATCTGACGCGTATGGATCTTCTCAGCCAGCCCGACAAGCCCTTCTGGGGCTCGTAGGAGGATGATGAACATAGCGATCAAGGGGATCAGTGGACGGTAGGGAGCGACCCAGGATCCGACGAGATCCATCAGGAGGATCGTCCCTAGCACCTCTGTCAGCCCCATCAAGTATCCCCCTACCATGGCTCCGTAGATGCTGGCCATCCCGCCTACCACGCTGGCCGAGAAGACGCTGATCAGGATGAGGGTCCCGGTATACGGCGTGGATTGGAACCAGAGTGGCAACAGCGAGCCCGCGATGCCGGCCAGGCCGCCCGTGATGAACCATGAGACGAGTGAAACCAGCTCCGTGTCGATCCCGAGCGTGCTGGCCAGATCGTCGTTCTCAACGGTAGCCCTCGTGGCGATCCCGAACTTGGTCTTCGTCAACATGGTATGGAGCAGGATGACGATGCTCACGGCCAGGGCGGTCGAGACGAGCAGGACGCCCGGGACGCCCATGAACTCAAAGTCCTGCTTCCGAAAGAGGAAGACCCGGGAATATTGCCCGGCCATCCCTCGCATGTAATCGGCGTAGATGTTGATCGCGGCGAAGATCATCATCTCGGCCGCGATGGTGGCGACGGAGAGGGAGACGAGCCCCGCTTGCCGTTTCTTCAGGGGTTGGATGACCAGCCTGTAGATCAGCGCGGAGATGGTGCCGCAGATGGGGAAGACGAGCAGCAGGGCGACGTACGGGTTAAGGCCCAGGATCTTGACGACCGTGAACGTCACATAGATCCCGATCGCCGCGTTGGCACCATGCGCGAAGTTAGGCACTTTGGCCGTCAGGTAAGCGAACGTGAAGCCGATGCTCAGCAACATGAGGAGGTTTGAGTAAATGATCGCGCTGCTTACGTATGCTGGAAGCATATGCTCACCCGTGCCTTATCAGAGATGCCGAAACTTGGTGGACCTGAACCGGGAGAAGTTCGCCACTCCTCGTGGGTCGATTCATTGAAGACCGAGATACATCTTCCCCAATTCGGGATTTGCCAGGAGCTCGCTGGCGGGACCGCTGTAAGCCGTCCGTCCGCTGACCAGCAGATAAGCGTCGTCGCCGATCTCCAAGGCTTTCAAGGCGTTTTGCTCGACGAGGAGAATGGTCAGGTTCAGCTTATCTCGTAATTCGATGATCTTATCGAACACCTGCTCCGCGATACGAGGCGCCAGGTGAGCCGTCGGTTCGTCGAACATCACCACCCTGGGCCTGCGTACCAGGGCCATCGCCATGGCGAGCATCTGCCTCTCGCCACCGCTGAGCGTGTGCGCTTTCGTGTCCATGCGTTCCCGCAGGAAGGGGAACATATCCAGGACCTCTTGCTCCCGGGCTTCCAGCTCCTCCCGCTCTACAGTATATCCGGCCATGATCAGGTTTTCCCGAACGGTCAGCCTCGTAAACACGCTGTCCACCTGCGGGAGATAGGCGATCCCCATCTTCGCGATCTCGTGTTTGGGGCCGGCGGTGATATCATGCCCATCAAAGCGGATCGTCCCGGAATAGATGGTCGTGGCTCCCATGATGGATTTCAGCAAGGTGGACTTCCCGCTCCCATTGGGGCCCACGATCACGGTGATCCTCTGCGGGTGGGCGACGATATTCACCTCATAGAGGACCTGGATCTTACCATAGCCCGCGTCGAGTTTTTGAACCTCGATCATCGCTCTTCGTCACCTCAGGTATCCTTCAATGACCTTGGGATCGTTTAACACCTCTTTTGGTGTCCCTTCGGAGATGATCTGCCCTTCCATCATCGCATAGACGTGGTCTACGTACTCGACCGCGATCTGCAGACGGTGCTCAATTACGATGAAGGTGATCCCCAGTTGCTGGGTCAGGTTCACCATATGTTCGAAGAGCTCATGAGCGAGGACGGGGTTCACGCTGCCCACCGGCTCATCCGCCAGGATGGTCTCGGCATCCGTCATCAAGGCTTTCCCGAGTTCCAGCAGCTTCAACTGGCCGCCGCTCAACTCCTCCGCCAGGCGGTCCCACATGTGATCCAGGCCTAGGAGGGTGAGGATATGAAAAGCTTTCTCTACGGCGGTTTCTTCCTGTCGCAGCCAGCTTCTGGCGAACAGAGAGCGGAAGAGCCTTTCGCCTGGGTTATGTTGATATCCCACCAGGAGATTTTCGAGCACGGTGAGCTTGGAGAGCGGCAGAGGGATCTGGAACGTCCTGACCAGTCCCTTTCGAGCGATCTCATGGGATGGATAGCCCGTGATGTCTTCACCCTTGTAGATCACCTGGCCTTCGTCGGGCTGGTATAGGCCGGCAATACAGTTGAGAAGGGTAGTCTTGCCGCTGCCGTTGGGGCCTATGATGAGGGTGATCTTCCCTTTGGGGAAGGGGATGCTGACATGATCCACCGCCGTCAGCGCACCGAAGCGCTTGGTAAGGTTACGGACTTCGAGGATCGTCTCGCCAGCCATCTCGCGGTTCTCGCCTCCGAGAGCGGTACCTGGGCGATCGGAAGCCTTGATCTCCCCTGGCTCGGGATTCAACGCTCCGACCATCGAGAGAGGGCATATATTGCGGGTATTGTATTGGGTGGAACGCAAACCGTCAAATCGCCTGAGGAGAAAAAAGGGGCAGTAAGGTTCGTCCACCCTTACTGCCCCATCATGAGGTTCTCAATTATGAGGAAGGCTCACACCTGGACCGCTGTCTTTCCATCCGATGGGACCGGCTGTTCCTCCCCGGCGATGAAGGCCTCCACCGCTTGGCGGGCCTCATCATCCGTATATTGCACCGGCGGCGACTTCATGAAGTAAGCGGAGGGCCCGAGCAGGGCACCACCGATGCCGCGGTCCAGGGCGATCTTGCAGCAACGCACCGCGTCGATGACCACGCCCGCCGAGTTCGGGCTGTCCCACACCTCCAGTTTGACCTCCAGATTCAGCGGCAGATCGCCGAAGGTCTTGCCCTCCATGCGGATGTAGCACCACTTGCGATCCTCCAGCCAGGGCACGTAGTCGCTGGGCCCGATGTGGATATTGCCGTCTCCCAGCTCGTAGTCGAGCTGGCTGGTGACCGCATTGGTCTTGGAGATCTTCTTGGACTGGAGTCGCTCGCGCTCCAGCATGTTGTAGAAGTCCGCGTTGCCGCCGAAGTTGAGCTGGTAGGTGCGCTCCAGCCGCACACCCCGATCCCGGAACAGGCGGGTCAGCACGCGATGCACGATGGTCGCGCCCACCTGGCTCTTGATGTCATCGCCGATGATGGGTGCCCCGCGCTCCTCGAAGCGCGCCCGCCACTCCGGATCGGAGGCGATGAACACCGGGATGCAGTTCACGAACCCACATCCGGCCTTCAGCGCCTGCTCCGCGTACCAGCGGGTCGCCTCCTCGCTGCCCACGGGCAGGAAGTTCACCACGACGTCCGTCTTCGTGTCTCGTAATACCTGAGCTACATCCACCGCTGTCCCCTCAGCGGAGCGAAGCCGCTGTTGCAGATAGCGACCGAACCCATCCAGGGCCTCCCCGCGCAGCACGGGCACGCCCAGGAGAGGGACATCGCAGAATCGATAGGTGTTATTCGTCTTGGCGAAGATGGCCTCGGAGAGATCCTTGCCGACTTTTTCCGCGTCCAGGTCGAACGCGGCACTGAACTCGATGTCTCGCACGTGGTATCCGCCCAGGTTGACGTGCATCAGCCCCGGGACGAACGCGTCGTCGGCCGCGTTCTGGTAGAAGTGCACGCCCTGCACGAGCGCGGCAGCACAGTTCCCGACACCGATGATCGCCACACGTACCTTGCCATTGCTACCCATCTCTCCACCTCCTTCCCGAAATTTACCTAAATAAAAACCCGATCCCTTAAAGGCGTGCCTTATAGAGGTGCACGGCCGTGCGCCCTTACAATTCGACCATTCTCGTAGGGCGAGATATCCTCATAGGGGCGTGCCCTTGCATCCCCACGTCGTTCGGAAGAACGCCAACTTCTGTAGGGGCGGGTCTCAGACCCGCCCCTACAGCCCCATGGGGCCATAGGTAGCCAGTCCTAGCCTCAACAA
>DUEN01000198.1 GCA_011176545.1 Caldilineae bacterium
ATTGGTAGGGCCAGTGATGATGAGATCGCCCAGCGCGGAGAAATAGTGATAGGAATCGTTGTCGGCCAGCGCGGCCTCGGCATCTAACCCCAACGCCTGTCCGGCGCGGATGGTTCCCCCGGTGGCTACCGCGCCCGCCGCGTCGGTCGGGCCATCGGTCCCATCCGTCCCCAGGCTGGCGATGGCCACATCCGGCCAGCCGTCTAGCGCCAGCGCCGCGGCGAGGGCCAGCTCCTGGTTACGGCCGCCCTTGCCCTGGCCCCGTACGGTGACCGTCGTCTCGCCGCCCAGGATAAAGCAGGCGGGCCTGGACAACGGCTCGTTCGTCTGCACCTCTTCCTTGACGAGCCCGGCGCACACCCGGGCCACTTCGCGGGCCTCCCCCTCCACGAAGGTGGTCAGCACCAGCGTGGAGAACCCCAGCGCTCGGGCGCGTTCCGCGGCCGCCCGGGCGGCGATCCCGTTATCGCCCACGATGACGTTCTGCACCCGCTCGAAGCAGGGATCGCCCTCCTTCGGCGTCTCCGGGATCTCGTCCGCCATCCCCCGGCGCAGGCGGGACACGATGCTGCGAGGCGCCTGATCTACCACGCTGTAGCGTTCCAACACCTCGAACGCGTCGTGGAACGTGGTGCTGTCGGGCACGGTGGGGCCGGAGGCGATCACGTCCAAAGGGCTGCCCACCACGTCGGAGAGCATGAGGGCGATCAGCGTGGCCGGCATCGCCTGTCGAGCGAGCTGCCCGCCCTTCAGCGAGGAACAGTGTTTGCGCACGGCGTTGAGCTCGTTGATGGTCGCCCCGGCGCGCAGCAGCAGATCGGTCAGGGTCTGTTTGTCCTCCAGGGTGATCCCCTCCGCCGGCGCGGGGAGCAGCGCGGAGCCGCCGCCCGAGATCAGGCAGATCACCAGATCATCGGGGGAGAGCCCCTGAAGCCAGGCTTGCAGCTTTCGCACACCCTCCAGCCCGGCCGCGTCGGGGACCGGATGTCCGGCCTCGATGAGCTCGATTTGAGGGGGGACCTCGGCGCGCTGGGTCGGGGGCTGTGCCTCGCCCCCGCGGCCAAACCGAACCTCCCACGCGCCCGCCTTGCCCGTATGGCCGTATTTGACGATGATGACCCCGCCCGTGATGCGATCGCCCAGGATCTCGGCCACGGCCGCGGCCATAGGGGCGCCCGCCTTCCCGCCGCCTACCACGATGACGCGTCGAAAGGCGCTGAGGTCATAGGTGCGGCCGTCAACTTCGAGGGTGTCCCCGCGACGCCGCATGTGGCGTCGGATCGCCTCCGCGGGATCGACCGCCTGCAACGCCGCGGCCATGATCTCGATGAGCTGCCGTCGTCGATGGGGGCTGAGCGTCCTTTCGTTCATCGCGTAACCTCCGCCAGGACCTCCGATACGGCCTGGTCTGGTGTGGCGTTGCCGCTGATGACCTGACGTTCCGCCCATTGAAGGGCGCGAGAGATGGCGGCGAAGGACTCGTCGTGGGGGCGGGGAATGGCCGTCTCGAGCTGTCGGCGTATGAAGGGCACGTAAGGGTCGTCGTCTCCCCAATGAGCCAGTGCTGCTCGACGGGTGGGTAGGCGATGGCTCGCCCGCGTCCATGGCCCTACGTGTTCGGGACGCAGGAGCCAGGCGATCACCTGGGCTGCCCTGGTGCGCCGTTCAGGGTCTCGCGCGGCGATGGCCAGCATCCAGCCATGGCTCACCGTGATCGTCCGCCCGTCCCACGTGGGTGTGGTGGCGAACCGCACCCAATCGAATTCCGTGCGCTCGCTGAGGAATCGAGACGCGTTTACCTGAGCCATGTGTACTTTGCCCTCGACAAGGGCGTCCCAGCAGGCGTCCGCGTCGGGGAGGGAGAGCACGAACTCCGGGATGCGGCCGCTCTGCCTCGCGGAGGCCAGGAAGTCCAGCACGCGACGCAAGGCCGTCTCCTCGATAGGGGGCTCGGCGGCCAAGTCGAAGTGCCCATTTGCGCCCAGGTATTGGATCAGGAAGTGGTCGTTGACGCGGCCCTCCACCATGGCGCCGGGAATGGCATAAGTGAGCTCGCTCGTCAGCAGTTCCTCCCATGTCTTCGGAGGCGTCGCCACGGCGCGGCCGTCGTAGGCCAAATGCTCGACATCCGCATCCCATTGGACGCCGAAGAGCTGCCCGTCCACTTGCCCCGCTTGCAGCGCGAAGGGGAACAGGTCGTCCTGGATTTCCGTCGGGATGAGCTCATCAAGGGGATAGAGCAACCCGGCTCGCGCGGCGATGGCCAGCTCGTCGCTGTGGATGGTGACCAGATCAGGCAGCACGGAGGGCGCGGCCGCGGAGGCCGTGCGCAGGAAATCCAGGATCCCCCCTTTGCCAAAGGGCTTCTTGAGGATGACGTGGATTTTGAGGCCATCCGGCTGTTGTGAGAAGGCCTGAATCTGCTGTTCGAGCATCTGGGCCCCAAGCGCGTCGGAGAGCGGTTCCGGCGCGTGATCCTCAGGCGTCCACCAGACCAGGGAGGTGATGGGCAGCAACGGGAGCGTCGGCGACGACGTGGCCTCCGGCGTGGGGGTGGGCGGAGGAGCCGTTGGCGTAGGGATATTGGTAGGTTCCGGAGCAGGCGAGTTCGAGGGAGCGGATGGGGCGCGGCATCCCCCCGTGGATGTGATCAGGATAGCGAGGATGATGAAAAGGATTGCGTAGCCGCGCCGATATCGATTCACCGATGCCCCTCTCCCTCGGAAGTTCGGATTTTTCCCCTGGCTACCGGACATTTCTATCCGGTGCCGTTTGCCCGGAACTGAAGGTCCCAGACCCAGCAAGCTCAAGTGCGCTCAAAGCGCACTTCTTCACTTGATACCTTGGACATTCAGTCGGCTTCCATGGCGTAGCCCGCAGTTCATTCGCGGACGAAGCCGTAACGAGAAACGCTCATATTGGAGTAGACAGCGCAAGCCTCTGTAGGGGCGACCGACCGGTCGCCCTCACAGTAAAAGCAACACAAGCGTTGTCCATCTGTTACGTATGCCGATATGGGTAGCACCGCATTCAACCGTAGAGGGCATGTAGGGCGGGTTTCTTACCCGCCATCTTGTGGCTGGTATGGAAACCGGCCCTACATAATTCTATTCTCCACCATGCAGATATGGCGCTTTGGCAACAACCACGGTTAAGTGTGGAGCCACCACAATATGAGCGTTCTTCTAAAGCCAAGCCCTGGATGGAGCGCTCCAATCCAGGGCTTGAGAACGGTGTGCTCCCCTCATCGGGGCCGGATGGTCACCCGGCGTCGTTCTCCCTCGCCCACGCTTTGCGTGGTCACGTGGGGGTGATCACGGAGCGCCAGGTGGATGATGCGGCGCTCGCGGGCGGGCATGGGCTCCAGCCGTACGGGCTTACCCGTGCGCACGACGCGCTCGGCCATGCGGAGGGCCAGCTGGCGTAACTGCCGTTCCCTCCGGGCCTTGTACTCCTCGACATCAACGATGATGTTGATCCAGCGACGTCGGCGGTGGTTCACCATGAGCCGGACGATATACTGCAAGGCTGCCAGGGTATCGCCCCGCCGTCCGATGAGGATGCCCAGATCCTCCCCCTCGATGTTGAGGATGAGGGGAGGCTCCGATTGTTCATCCGGCTTCTCGCCCACATAGCTGCGCACCTTGGCCCGGATGCCCATGTGGTCGAGCAGCCCCTGAAGGAGCTCGCTGGCCTCGGCCAGGATCTCCTGCGCCTCTGGCGGGGCCGCCTCTCGCTCCACTACTGGCTCGGCGAGTTCCACGGAGGGCGCTTCCTGGGCTGGCTCCTCAGGTGGTGGGGGTGGCTCTTGCGGGATGGGGATGAGCCGCACACGCGCGTCCTGTGCGCCAATCCCCAGGAGCCCGCGGCTGCCAGGGTGGATGACCTCGACCTTCACCTGATCGCGCCGGAGGCCCAGCGCGGCCAGGCCCGCTTCGATGGCCGCTTCGACGTTCTTCCCCGTGAAGATTTGATCAGCTGTCTCTTCCACCATAGCTATTTCCTTCTCCGACGGCTGCGTCGAGATCGTTTGCTCTTAGCAGGGCTGGGTTGAGATGGGGGATCCGTCGCCTGTTGGGGTGTGGCCCCCGTCGAGGCGGAGGCTGGCGACGCTGCTGAGCTCCCCGATGTGGCTGTGGCGGGCTTCAATCCGCCCCAGCCGGTCACGAGGGCCTGCTGGATGATCTGGAGGATGTTCGATGTGACCCAATACAGGCTGAGCCCAGAGGGGAGCGTCAGCGTGAAGTAGGTGAACATGATGGGCATGAGCAGCATCAGCTGATTCGTGAAGGCCTGCTGCGGGTCGTTGCTGCTGGAAGGCGTCGTCTGGGTCATCTTCTGCATGACGAGTTGGGAGATGAGGAAGAGGGCGGGCAGCACCATGAAGCCCAACACGTCCCCGTAACGCCCCTCGCTGATGAAGCGCATGATCCAGCTGATGCCCTGATCTGGCGTGGGGAAGGAGAGATCCGGGATGATGAAGAAGCGCTGATGGGTCAACAGCCCCAGCCCGGCCAGCCGATAGAGCGCGGCATACAGGCCAAACAGGATGGGCATCTGGATAAGGATGGGAAGACAACCGCCCAGAGGATTGACGCCTGCCTCTTTATAGAGCTCCATCTGCGCCCGGGCTAGACGCTCCCGATCCTTGCCGTACTTCTTCTGCAGCTCCTGGAGCTTGGGTTGCAGCTCCTGCGTGGCCTTCATCGATCGCAGTTGCATCAACGTCAGGGGGAGCGTCACGATCTTGATGATGAGCGTGAAGAGGATGATGGCGAACCCATAGCTGTATGGCAGGCCCAGGTCGCTGATGATCCCGTTGAGGAAGATGAGCGCGTTGGTGAGCGGGAAGACGATGAGCGTCTGCCATAGCCCCTTGGGAGGCTCATTGGGATCGATGGGCCCCCTCTGGACGCCACATCCCGATAGCAACAGCGCGGTACTGATGAGTACAACGACTAACAGGATCAGGCGCACGCGCCCGGATCCTTTGGATCTCCTTAGATCGTTCATTTAAAAGTCAGGCTCCCCATGGCTTGGCCGCGTTGCGAAGCGGCCGTTTCAGATGGCTGCTCATCCGTCGCTCTGGAAGGCCATACCTCCGGCACGGGATCGTACCCGCCTGGATGGAGCGGGTGACAGCGCAGCAGGCGCCTCATCCCCAGCCAGCTCCCCCGCACTACCCCATAGCGCTCAATGGCTTGGTAGGTATATTGCGAGCAGGTGGGAGTGAATCGGCAGCTTGGGGGCAGGGCTGGGGAGATGATACGCTGGTAGAGGCGGATGAGCCCTAATAGCACCCTTTTCATCTCTGCGAATCCTCTGTTTTATCGCTTTGAAGCGAGGGCCGTGGAGACGTGTCCTCGGTCAGAAGTTGCGCCCGCTGTAATAAGCGGGCGCAGGCGGCTTCTATCTCGTGATAATCAGCCTGAGTGATCGGGGAACGGGCGATGAAGACCATATCCCAGCCTGGCTGAATGTGCGGCTGCATCAGGCGGATCACTTCGCGCAGTCGGCGCTTGACCCGATTACGTTGCACCGCGGAGCCGATCCGGCGGCTGACAGAGAACCCAAAACGACTATGTGGTAGCTCATTGGGCAACGCACACAACACCACCAATGGGTGCGACCACGACCGCCCCTCTCGGCGTACCTGCCAAAACCGCTCCCGATCACTGAGTCGATAACGTCGTTTCACTAGACTTGAACAATAGAGGCCCCCGCTTAAGCGTAATCGCGCTTACGCGGTGACAGGCGTACGGCGAGACGCTTACGTCCCTTCAACCGGCGCGCTTTTAACACCCTGCGGCCGTCCTTCGTTGACATGCGCTTCCGAAAGCCATGGACCCGTAGGCGTCGGCGCACCTTTGGCTGCCATGTTCGCTTCGGCATCCCATCCTCTCCTTACGATCCCTGGTTTCAATCCCCAAATATATCCTGCAGGTTACCCCTGTCTGGGCTTCCCTCTGTCCGGGTATGGGCAAACAAACGCGGGGTAGCGTGTCGCCACCACCGCTTGGACGATTCATTATACCTGTGGGTATCAGAGGCGTCAAATACGCCAACAGGGCTTGGCGGCTATGGAAAGCCGCCCTACTTAAGAGGGAGTGCTACTCAATCGCGGGTTTGCGAGGCCCGGATCGTGGCATCTTGCTGTTTCTTCCGAGAGGCTACAGCCGGTAGGGCAATGTGGAATGTACTTCCGTTCCCTTCCCCTTCGCTTGCCGCCCAGATGCGACCATTATGACCTTCCAGGATCTTTTTGCACAACGCGAGGCCGATACCCATACCGCCGAATTCGCGGTTCAGACCCCCGTTGACCTGGTAGAAGCGTTCAAAGATCCGTTCTAGCTTGTCTGAAGGGATCCCCACGCCCTGATCAGACACGGCGATGATGAGTTCCGTCCCCTCCTGCCAAGCGCGTATGCAGATCTCTCCACCGCTTGGGCTGAACTTGAAGGCGTTATCTAGCAGGTTGTCTATGACCTCGTTCAACAACACGAGATCTCCTCGGATGGTGGGGAGGCTAGCGGGGAGTTCCAGATAGAGCTGGATCCCCCTCTCTTTCGCCTTCTCGTGCCAGCTCTTGGCGACGTCTCGGAGCCATATAGCCGGGTCGAACTCGCTCTTCTGGAAGCTCTTCGGATCCAGCGTCTGCATCCTCAACAGCCGATCCACCATGAACTGGAGCCGTTCCGCGTTGCTATGCAAGATTTCGACGATGTCCACCTGTTCGGCTGGAAGCGTCCCCAACAGGTCCCGTTGCCACATTTCGGTGTAGCCTCGGATCATCGTTAACGGGGTGCGCAGCTCATGGGAGACGTTCTGGATCATCTCTTCCTTGGCCTGCAGTGCCGTTTGCAGTTCCTCGTTGGCGGATTGGAGTGAGATATAGAGTCGTGCGTTGCTGATCGCCAGCGCCGCCTGGTTGGCCAACCCATCCAGCAGGGATAATTCTTCCTCCGTAAAGTGACGCACCTGTCCGATGGTGGCCACATTTAGTGCGCCGATGAGTCGTCCTTTGCGTTGAATGATCGCGCTGACGTCGGTGCGGATGTTGAGAGCGGCCAGGAACTCCGAGTAGGGCAATTGAGGTACCGTCTGCACATCAGGGATGACGAGTACGGAGCCGAAGTGTTGGGCCCGATGATACAGCTCTTCGTAGAACTCCTTCGGTATGGGGGGCCAATGTGCTTCCCAACTGGCGGGGAAGCCCCACCCGGCGGCGTAGCGCCAGATCTGTTGGTCCTCATCGTATAAATAAACGGTGACCAGGGAGGCATTCACCGCGTAGGCAGCTTCCTCGCATATGACACGGAGCAGGTGATCGAGGTCCAGCAAGCTGTTAAGTCGCTCGGCGGTTCGCACCAATGTGGCGGTGATCGATGCCTGACGACGGATTCGCTCCTCTGCCTGCTTTCGTTGGGTGATGTCCACCATCACACCCCGCAGCCTGACGGGCTGGCCGCCCTCCATGACCACGGTGATGATGTCTCGCAGCCATACTATGCGGTCATCGGCGGCGATCATGCGATATTCCAGCTCATGATCGCGGCCCTCCGCGGTCGCCTGCGCACACAGCGCGATCACTCGTTCTCGGTCGTCCGCATGGATACAGTCTTGCCAGAAGGTGGGCTCTGTAAGCCAGCGGCGAAGAGGATATCCCAGCAAACGTTCGGCCTGTTGACTGACGAAGGTGAACTGCAGGGGGTCTATCTTGGCTTCCCACACGATGCCGTCGATGGAGTGGATCAGGCCGCGGATGCGCTCTTCGCTGGCCTGTAAAGCCTCTGTGCGCTGTTGCAAGAGCATCAACATCTGATGTCGCTCGATGGCATAGCGGAGCACGTGAGCCAGCGAGCGGGCACTCACCTGCCCCTTGACCAGATAATCCTGAGCTCCCTGCCGGACCGCCTCCAGAGCCAGGTTCTCATCATCCAGGCTGCTGAGCACAACGATGGGCACATGCGGCGCATGAGTGTACACAGCGGCGAAGGTCTCTAACCCCTGGCTGTCCGGCAGTCCAAGATCCAGCAGCACCACATCGATCTCCCCCTCGGAGAGCCGGGCCTGACCGATCTCCAGGCGATCGGCGGTGATCAGCGCCCACTCGGGAGGACCTAGTGGGTTCGATGCGGCATCGGTGAGCATCTCCCAAATAATGCGCGCATCCCCGGGATTATCCTCGACCAGGAGGACCGTCAATCGCCGTGTGTAGATCATAGATGACCTGCCTCTCTTGGTGGGAGTTTCACGATTGTAAGCCAGAACTCCTCAATGGATTGCACCACCTTGAGGAATTGATCCAGGTCAATGGGCTTCGTGATATAGCAGTTCGCGTGCAGGTTATAGGATCTTAGGATGTCTTCTTCAGCCTGGGAGACAGTGAGGATAACCACCGGGATGCAACGGAGATTTTCATCCTTCTTGATCTCGGC
>DUEN01000199.1 GCA_011176545.1 Caldilineae bacterium
AAACATCACCTCTCGGATGTATTCTACCTCAGGGAGGTGACCTATCTACAAGACGAGCTTGGTGGCTCTGGGGCGACCTCGGCCTCCCTCCTATGATACCAGGGGCGACCGGCCGGTCGCCCCTACAGGGGGTTACCATCCAACTGGATGCCTATGGGGCACAGCGCCGCTGCGCCCCTACTTTCATCCTGCAAGACAAGGCAACACGTGCGTTGTCCTTACCCTTATCGTTGCCAAAAAGGTGCCCGGCACTTCCCAAGTGCCGGGCACCTTCATCATCTGGAGAGGAGTTGCCTGTTGGCTAGATGTCGAAGTAGAGATAGAACTCGTATGGATGGGGCCGCAGGCGGATCGGATCCACCTCTCGCTCTCGCTTATAAGTCAGCCAGGTCTCAATGACGTCGGGCGTGAAGACGTCACCTTTGAGCAGGAACTCGTAGTCGGCCTCCAGGGCGTCGAGCGCCTCGACCAGTGAGCCTGGGGTGGATTTGACCTGGGCTGCCTCCTCTGGGGGCAGGTCATAGAGGTCTTTGTCGATGGGCTCGCCGGGGTCGATCTGGTTCTGAATGCCGTCCAGGCCCGCCATGAGCATGGCCGCGAAGGCGAGATAGCCGTTACATGAAGGATCCGGGAAGCGCAGCTCCACCCGCTTCGCCTTGGGGCTGGGCGAGTACATCGGGATGCGGATCGCCGCCGATCGGTTGCGCTGCGAGTAGACCAGGTTGATGGGCGCCTCGAATCCGGGCACCAGGCGGTGATACGAGTTCATCGTCGGCGCGCAGAAGGCCAACAACGCCGGCGCGTGATGGAGCAGGCCGCCGATGTAGTACCGGGCCATGTCGCTGAGGCCCGCATAGCCGCTTTCGTCATAGAATAAGTTCGTGTCCCCCTTCCAGAGGCTCTGGTGCGTGTGCATCCCCGAGCCGTTATCTCCGAAGAGCGGCTTGGGCATGAAGGTCGCCGTCTTGCCGTGCTTGCGGGCCACGTTTTTGACGATGTACTTGTACTTCATCAGATTATCCGCCGTCCTGACCAGGGTATCGAAGCGGATGTCTATCTCACACTGCCCGCCGGTGGCGACCTCATGATGATGCGCTTCGATCTCGATGTTAGCTTCCAGCATCTTCAGCACGATCTCGGTGCGGATGTCCTGCAGCGTGTCGCTGGGCGGCACGGGGAAGTACCCCTCTTTGACGCGCGGCTTATATCCGAGATTCGGGTTCTCCTCCCGGCCCGTGTTCCAGCTCCCCTCAATGGAATCGATGTAATAAAAGCCGTAGTTGGTGTCCTGACCGTAGCGGATATCGTCGAAGATGAAGAACTCGGCTTCCGGCCCCCAATAGCTCACATCCGCGATCCCGGTGCTCTTGAGGTAAGCCTCCGCTTTTTGCGCGATATACCGGGGATCGCGCGTATAGTTCTCCCGGGTGATCGGATCACGCACGTTGCAGATGAGCACCAGTGTGGGCACCTCCCGGAACGGGTCGAGGAAGGCCGTCGTCGGGTCCGGGACTAGCAGCATGTCGCTCTCCTGGATCTGCTGGAAGCCGCGGATGGATGACCCGTCGAAACCTAGGCCCTCGTCGAAGGCCTCCGCGTCGAACGCTTTCGCGGGGACGGAGAAGTGCTGCCAGATCCCCGGCATGTCGGTAAACCGGAGGTCGATCATCTGTACGTCGTGTTCTTTGATCGCGGCCAAGACATCTTCAGGGGTACGACACTCAAGCGGCATACGTATGACTCCTTTCTTTGCTCGAGATGGGTGGGAAAGCGACCATGCCTCACATAGGGGGCATTGAGCACTTTCCCAGGCTAACTATACGGGATACCGATGGCCTCACGCCAGCTTCAAAGTAGCCGAAAAGGCATGTCCCTTTTTGTACAACTTGCATAAAGGCCCCGGTGGCTGGCCGGTTAGCGTAACAGCCGCGCGTTGAGCTCCCGCACGTAGGTTGTGTGTCGCGTGAGATCCTGGTGAAGCCGGGTGAGATCATCGCCATAGCCCAACCGGCGCGCCAGGAAGGCGAACTCCTCGCTGTCCATGGGCGGGACTGTCAGATCACGGGCGTTGCCGCGCACCATGCGCAGCGCGTTGATCAGCCGTCGCAGGAAGATGTGGGCCTCACGGAGTCGTTCATACTCCCCGGGAGAGAGGATCCCGGCCTTCGCCAGGGCCTCCATCGCCTCGCGCGTGTTGGTGCGGCGCAGGTCAGGGTGGCGATGTCCGTGGGTGATCTGTAGCCCCTGCACCAGGTACTCGAGATCCACCAAGCCACCGGGGCTGAACTTCGCGTTGAAGGTTCCCCCGGTGACGAAGTGCCGGATCTGCCGCTCTCGCATGGCGCGCATGGCCTTCACATCAAACGGCTCACCGCTGTAAACGAATTGATCTCGCAGGGCTTCGATTTGTCTGCCCAGCTCGGGATCCCCGGCGATCGGGCGGAGCTTCACCAGCGCCTGTCGCTCGTAAGCCCACGCGGGGCCGTCGGGGCCGAAATAGCGTCGGAAGGCTTCCAGCGAGACCGCCATGCTACCCATGCGTCCGTAAGGGCGAAGCTGTAGGTCGATCTCGAAGATCCCCTCCCGCCGCGCTCGGATGGTCTGCAGGAACATGTGAACCAGCCGCTCGTAGTACTCCGCCGTCGTGATGACGCGCGGCCCAGTCGTCTCGCCGTTGCCGGCGAAGATGAACATCAGCTCGATGTCAGAGGCATAGCCCAGCTCCCGCCCGCCACACTTGCCGAGCGCGCAGACACTCAACCCCGCGGGCGACCCATCCTCCAGTCGCGGCTCGCCGTACTGGGCGCGCAACTCCTCGTCGCACAGGCGATAGGCTGCCTCCACCACCACCTCGGCCAGGTCCGTCAGCTCGCTGGAGAACTGGCCGAACTCCGTGATGTAACCCAGGATGTGGCGCATATCCACGCGGAACATCTCCCGGTCTTTAAACGTGTTGAGGGCCTCCCGTTTCGCCTCGATATCGGGCGCGGCCCGCAACGCAGCCTCGAGCTCCCGTCGCCACGTTTCCTTCGTCTTCGGGTGCGCCAGGGCGTCGACATCCCGGACCACTGGGAAGAGATTGTCGTATTGCATGCGGAGGAAGTCCTCCCACAGGAAGTCGCTCACGCCGAGGAGTCGGGCCAGCGCCTCCAGCACTTCAGGGCGTTCCAGCGTCGCCAGCTCATCGGGCCAGTCGGGGCGCATGAAGAGCTGTCCCATGAAGTTGCGGAAGTGCAGCAAGGCAGCCTCGGGATTCGGGGAGCGTGGCAGGAGGTGAGTGAAGTGCTTGACCAGGACGGCCGCCGCGCGGAGCTGACGCTGCTTGTCTGGATCGGTGATCTTCTGCCCGCGCGCATCCGTGACATAGAGCGTATCGCGCACCCGGTTGCCGACGGAGTCGATCATGACGCGCGCGATGTAGATCCCGTTGAGGGCCAGCGCGTTGGTGAACTCATAGAGGAACCCGATCGTGTCCAGCGCATCGATGCGCAGGACCGTGTAGCGCTCGGAGGCCTCGTTATCGATCTCGATCTTGA
>DUEN01000002.1 GCA_011176545.1 Caldilineae bacterium
GAGATGGGATCGCCGTCGCTATGGACATAGAACCGCACATAGGTCCGCTTGCCCTTGATGAGCACGACGGAGTTGTTCAGGTCCTGAATGCCCTGGGTGACCTCCAGCCCATCGGCGATGAGGTCCGGTGGGTTCCAGGTGTTCATAGAGGAACGCGCCATCGCCCGGTCGGCGTTATCGGCCTCGGCATAGGCGTAGTTGGTGATGATGACGTTGTGGCTCACGTCATCCGCGATGTGAACGGTCACGTGATAGGTCCGCGACTCGCCCGGATTCAGGACCGGGATCGTCGGCCACGTCAGCGTACGTTCGGATCGATCGTAGACCCCATTAGGGCCGGCCGAGACGAACTCGGCGGGCAGATCCTCATCCCACACGACGACGTTATAAGCCGGCGCCTCGCCCTCGTTGCTGACGACGATCTCATACGTCAGATCCTCGCCACCGCGAGCCGGCACGCTCATCGGGTGCTTGCTCACGTGAAGCTGTGGCAGGCCGCTGACCGTGATACTCGCCTCGTCCCGGACCCGAGGGACATCCTCAGCCCGAGCCTCAGCCCGATTGGTCAGCACGAAACCATCCGGCACGTCAGCGGCGACGTGCAAAGTGACCCGGTAGTTGAGCTGAGCGCCGGGGTTCAGGCGATCCCGAACGGGCCATGTGACGACGCCGTTTGCGTAGGTAGCCGCGGGTGAGGCGGAGACAAAAGTAGTACGCGGGGGTATGATGTCCCGAATCTCCACCTGGCGGGCGGGCGCGTCACCGGAATTATGAACGGAGATGACATACTCCACATCCTGATCGGGCCTGATGGGCTCGCTGGTGTCCACCCGCTTATTTATCGTCAATTCCGCCCGGCTTCGAGTGGTTGGCGTTGGCGTGGGAGTAGGGGTCATCGTCGGCGTCGACGTGGGGGTCGTCGTCCGGGTCGGTGTCGGCGTGGGAGCATGCACCTGTATCATCAGGGAATAGGGATACGGCGAGAAGGCGTCGCTGGGGCTCCACACGCGCACGCGCCACCAACCGCCTCGGCCCGCCTCGACGCGCCAGGAGAACTCCACGTCCGCCAGCTCATCGGGGACGAAGGTGCCCACATGGCTTCCATCTCCCCGCCATAGCTCGATGTAGTACTCGGCCGGTAAGTCGTACAGCCGCCCTTCGATGATATCCCCTTCATCCACGGGGAACTTGTACCAATCCTCATCGCTGGGAGGGCAGATCCGCGCCTGTGTCCCCCGGGGTCCTGGCGTGAACTCGGCGGCCATAGCAAACGTGTCACCCGCCTCGTCGAGCAGGCACATCACGGAGATCGGCGTAGGCGTCGGCTGGCGGCGCACCGTGGTGGTCTCGGTGGCCTCCTGAAAACAGATCTGGGATCCTTCGTCTCCCCCCTGGCAACGATAGGAGGCCACGGCCCGATTGATCAGCTCGGTGCCATCCGGCGTGTCAGGCGAGGTCCTCAAGGTCAGTTGGAGTGTCCGAGAGGCGTTGGCCGGGAGGATCCGGATCAGCCAAGTGACGGTGCGATCCCCATCGAAGCTCCCACTGCCGGATGCCTCGACGAAAGTAGCGCCATCAGGGATCGTATCCTGTAACATCATGCGCAACAGGGGACGATCGGTCAGGTTACGCACGCTGATGGTGTACTGTACCTCGTCACCGGCATAGACCGGATCGGTCAGATCGGCCTTGTCGATCCGCACGAGAGGCTCCGGCGTCGGCGTGGGCGTAGGCGATTCGTAATTCACCACTAGGGCCAGGTTTTGGAAGAGCCGGGCGTGCTCCTGAGGATCGGTCTGGTCGTTCTCTCGCATCAGGTAGAACCCATTGTTCACCCAGCGCCCGTCTATCATCCCCTGCACGATCGTCGTCACGTCCCAGGAGACCTGTCCAAAGGTGGCGCTGATGTCCAGATAAGCGGTTCCCCACGCGGCGTTGGGGTGGTTGTTCCAGGTCACCCCATCCTCGGTCCATCGGGTCATCTGATCCAGCGCATAGCCGGCATAGTAAACGAAATGATCCGGTAGCCCCTGTGCATCGATGATGGCGGCGTAAAGCCGGGCTTCGGTGATGATGGCGTCCGATGGGATGCCGCTCAGGTCGAATTTCACCAGGCCGCGCAGGGCGCTGAGGGTATCCCCGGTCCCATGGCCGTAGCCTACCCAGATGTATCCCCGGCCGCCGAAGTTAGTATCCGGCTCCGCGCTGGAGACCCAGGCCATAGCCACAGGTTCCAGGATCACCTGGGTCTGTGGTAAGGCCTGGCTCGCGGGCGCGGCACGCGGCGCGGCGAAAGCGGCCAACAACAGCCCCATCGCGACCGCTATCATGAAGAAAAGCACTCGACGGTTCATGGATCCTCCTCCTTTAGCGGCACTTCATGGATCGAAAGGTGCGTCGCACCTTCAGAGCAAGGGAGACCACCTCTGCTTACAACATCGCGAAATCACGCGGATCGCTGCCCATCAGATAGCCAGCAATCAGCCAACAATTAGCCAAGAGAGAGGAAGATGTCCTGCATCACCAGAGCAGATGGCGAGTCCCCATCCAAGGAGTGCGCGCGAGGAAAAGGGAGGATATTGGGGCTCAGGGCAGGTTCAAACGATAGCCGCGCCCGCGGTCAGTGAGGATCAAAGAGGGGTTGCGGGGGTCGCGCTCGATCTTCTCGCGCAGTCGCTTCACCAGGCTTTCCACCTGATAGTCGAACACCTCCGCCTGATATTCAGGCCAGACGGCCGCAGCAATGGCATCCTTGCTCTGCGGGATACCGACATGCTGATACAGGAAGTCGAACAGCCGTCGCTCCTTCGGGGAGAGGCGGACCAGCCGGCGATCCACCCACAAATCGCCCGTATCGCGATCGTACACGACATGGGGGACCGCCTCGGCGTGGAGCGTGGCCTCTGGGTCCACGAACGTGAGGATGGTCTGCCCGATACGGATCTCATCCCCATCACGCAGGGGCTCAGATCGGATCACCCGCCTGCCGTTCAGATACGTCCCGTTGGTGCTGTTCCGATCGTGCAACACCCATCCTTCATCGGTATGACGTATCTCGGCATGCGCGCGCGATACCAACGGGTCATCCAAGACAACATCATTTCGCGCGGAGCGTCCAACGGTGCAAACGTTCGATGATAATTCGTACTGCCCCCCACCCCAAGATAAGATGGGCGGGCGAGTCGCTTCACGGTCCTTCATACGCAACGGTCAATCGCGGCCGCAGATTGGGATCTTGATACTCGTTGGTGTACACCCAGAAATGCGCCATCCCGAAGCTGTCATCCGTGAGCCTCAACATCAACCCGTAATTGGGCACCTCGCTATGGCCCGGCGCCAGAGGGGTGATATCCAATGAAAGCCATCCCTCCTCAGCCAGCCAGGGGGCCAGATCGATCTCGGCCAGTGGATCGGCGGCGTAATCAACGCCCGCCCGCATGCCAGCCGTCTGCCAGGGCGTCTTGTAAGTGGCCGTGGTCGGATCCCACGGGGTCAGGATGGCGTGTGCAGCCAGGGTCGCGGACCGGTTATCCTCCCCCCAAGGGGCGAGATAGACATCCAACGTGGCGCTGATCACGCGCGTCCCCTGAGGGAGGATCGCATCCCAATCGATACGGAATAGCACCCTGTCCGGCGTGGATGGCCCTTGAAGGTGTACCTTACCCGCATCGAAGAAGTTCTCATCGGGGAGGTCGGGGTCGATCCATACGTCCACCAGGGCCGGGGAGCTTTGTACCTGGGTGATCACGTGAGTGAGGCTGGGTGAAACCTGAGTGGGCTGCGAGATGGGCGAGATCGGCGAGGTGAACGCCTGGACGAGAGGGGTGGGCGTGGCCTTCTCCAACGATGCGGCCGGCTGTTCCACCGTGGCCGTCGGCGCCGACACCGCTGGTGGGCCTCCTCCAGGGCCGAGGATCCACCACGCCGCGGCGCCCACCAGAAGGACCATGACGGCCGTTATGGCTGCGATGCCCCAACGCCGCGAGGTCCGGGGAGGCTCTGACACCTGCGGGGAAGACGGTGCCACGGCGGTCGCCTGCTCGGCCTCTGCCGCCTGATCGATGGCCTGGCGCAGCGCGCTGGCGAACTCCGTCGCGGACTGGAATCGGTCCTCCGGCGCCTTGGCCAGCGCCTTCAGGATGACCCTCTCCAGAGCCGGGTGTAGATCCGGACGCACCTCCCTCGGAGCGGGCAACGGCGCGCTGATGTGCTTGAGGATCACCGCATAGGGGGTGTCGGCATCGAAGGGGAGCCGGCCGGTGAAGATCTGGTAGAGCAACACGCCCAGGGAATAGATATCGCTACGGGCATCACCGGGCTTCCCCTGCCCCTGCTCTGGCGACATGTAAGCGGGAGTGCCCAACGTGGCGCCGCTGGCTGTGCTCCAGGTCGCCTCCATGACCCGGGCGATGCCGAAGTCCGTCAGGACGGGCGACCAGTCGGGGCATCCCTCGATCTCGCCGCCCGCGTGCTCCTTCCTCAGGATGATGTTGGAGGGCTTGATGTCGCGGTGAACCATGCCGTGGCTGTGGGCGTGGGCCAGGGCGCTGCATAGCCCGTCGAACAGATGGGCGACCTCCCTCAAAGGCATGAGCTGCCCCTTACGATCCAGTTCCTGGAGGTACCGTTTCAGGCTGACGCCTTCGACCAACTCCATGACGATGTAACAGAGGTCGTCCTCCACGTCCAGGTCATACACCTGCACGATGTGGGGATGTCGGAGGGATGCGATAGCCCGGCCCTCCCGCCGAAACCGCTGGAGGAATCCCTCCTCCGCGGTCAGGTGCGGATGAAGGATCTTGATGGCCACATAGCGATCGAGCTGGGGATGATACGCCTTATAGACCTGAGCCATACCGCCCGTCCCCAAGCGCTCAAGCAGGCGGTATTTGCCCAACGTCTTGCCACTCAGATCTACCATCAGGGAGTTATTCTCCTTTGTTCGCTGAGGACAGGAAGGCCACGGAGGTGATGGCTTTTGAGAGGAGACAATGATCCGGGGCCAATATACCTATTATAGCACGAATCAGGGACGCAGTGTCAATAAGAGCTCACGTCAGGTTCACCAGGGCCATGCCAGTCAGGAGCTGAACGACCAGGGCACCTCCCCAAAGCAGATATGCGGCGACGCGCTGTCGGGCATACACCAACCCGCCCCATACCCCATTCACCACCCAGGCCAGCAGACTGATGATGGGAAGCACGAACAATCCCGAGCGCGGGCCGATCCGATCAGCAATACCATGGGCATCGAAATGGAGTGGCACCTGCTCCGGCAGGCCCGCGTAGGTGAAGCTCAGCCATCCGAACAGGAGCACGACGCCCATCGCGCCGATGAACAATAGCCCGACGGCCAGACGATCACGCCACAAGGGCCAGCGGACGATCCACGGCGGCTGTAAACCCGGCGTCAGAAGCCGCGCGGGCCCCAGGCGATACCGTTCCTGCAGGGCGCTCACAAACTCTTCCGGATCCGCGGGGGATAGCCCCAGCACGCCATCCGACGTAACGAGCAGAATCTGCTCAGGCAATGGTCGGGTGGCCAGGGAGACCACATGCCCATACGATCCACCCTCGAGCCTCGCCACATAACGGGAGGGCCATGTCCACCACGCCCCTGGCCCCTGATCGTCCGCGCCCAACACGATCTCCCGGATATGCCTTATGGGGATCACATATTGGCTTAATAGCCAGGTCACGATCACCCCATCCCGGCTCACATGGTAGCGCAGCGTCAACGGGATCAACGTGCGATACAGCGCATAGAGGGAGGCAGCCAAAGCAGCCATCGCCGAGATTGCTAATATGAAAGCGAGCCCGCCGAATGGTAACGCGAGGCTTCCCCAGGACAAGGCCACGGCGAACAACAACAAGATCCCGGCAGCCAAGAAGCCTAAGAACGCCCTCGGAAGGGGGATCGGCTTGAAGCTCATGCTCGTGACTCCGTCTCCCAGTCCAGGCTCCAGCGCCGCAGTTCAGGCAGGAAATCGTAATCCGTCATATCCATGCTTAACGGGGTGACCGAGGCGTAGCCTCGCGCCATGGCTCCGACGTCGGTATCCACATCCGCATCAGGTGGAACGGTCGGGGGTTGACCGCCGATCCAATAATACGGCTGCCCACGCGGATCTATGCGCTCGATGAGGACATCGCGATACACCCGCTGCCCCAGCCGGGTGACGCGAAGGCCGCGCAGGCGGTCCCGTGGCAGCGAGGGCACGTTGAGGTTCAGGAACGTCTGGGGGGGCAACCCATGCTCCAGCACCTGCTCCGCCAGCCACGCGGCCAGCTCCGCCGCCACGGAGAAGTCCCGCTCATCCCCCCAATCTTGAGACACGGCGATGCCGGGGATGCCGTTGACGACGGCCTCCATCGCCCCGGCCACGGTGCCGGAATAGGTGATGTCGGCGCCCAGGTTGGGGCCATCGTTGATGCCGGAGACCACCAGATCCGGCCGTTCCGGGACCAGCCCCAACAGCGCCAGCCCCACGCAGTCCGATGGCGTCCCAGTGGTCACCAGCGCGGGCGTGCCATCCGCCAGTTGCGTCTCGAACACGCGCAGCGGCTTGTGCATCGTCTTCGTGTGCCCGGCCGCCGACCAGTTATGATCAGGAGCGAAGACGGTGACCTCCCCTATGGCGGAGAGCGCCTGCACGAGGGCCAGCAGCCCAGGGGCGTGAACACCGTCATCATTGGTGACCAGGATGCGTTTGCGCATGATCGTATATGCCTTATTCCTCGCGGCGCGCCGGGGCTGATGGCTGGGGCAACCAGGCCCCTTCATTCCCTGCCGGGAAGCCCCACGCGGTCGCCCCCTCCTCTTCCTGCTTGTGCGTCACCAGGATGCGCACGGGCTCCGTCTCCGCCACGTTGCCCGCGGTGTCATACGCCTTGAGCTGGATCACATGGGTCTCGGTGTAACCATGCGTGTCGGAGATGACCGTGCGGCCGGACTCCCACGTTTCGATGAGACGCACCGTGCCATCGGGCAGCGTCTCCTCTGTCGTGGTCATCACCGCCACCTCGCCCAACTGGATGGAACCATCGGGCATGGTGATGGGCCGCGTCTCAGAGATGATCCGCCCCGGCTCGGGGATGGTGTCTGACATGACGATGGTCCATCGGATGCTATACGGCGGCACCGTGCTCGTCCCAATAAGCTTGCCATCCAGGAAGAACTCCACCCGATCCATGGACCAGTCATCCGTGGCCTCGGCCGTGATGCTCACCCACTCATCGTCTTCCATCACATAGACCTTGCCGTCGAAGGGATGTACCAGCTTGATCGTCGGCGGGGCGTTATCCACCGTGATCTGCGTGGTCGCCGAGCGCGTGCCGCCATCGCCCCGCATCACGGTGAGGCGGAGTGTGTACAGGCCGTTGAAAGGCGTCGTGTCCCAATACTCCAGGACGCCGTTAACAACCGGGTTATAGTGCTCCGGGCCGATCTGCATCCACGCGCCAGGGTTTAGCCCCTCGCCAAACTCGACGCGGTAGCTACGGAAGCCGCCCATCTGGGCGTTGCCGATGATGGGGATGATGCCCCGCACGTAGCTATACGGCTTGGGCTCGATGATGGCCACCTCGGGATCGACAGGGCCGGGCCCATACGCGTCGTCGTACTGCTTCGGCGGCTGCGGGATCCCCGCCTCTCGCACCCAGTCGGCCGCCTCGGGCGGCAGGATCATGTATACCCGACGCTCCACCAGATCCCTCGGCGTGTACTGAGTCGCCAGTTTGCCCGTTTCCCGGTTCACCTCGAAGGCACGATACACCGTATCATAGGCGCGCGGCTCCGTGCCGGCGATGAACAGCTCCTCGCGGCGTGTGGGGCAATCATCCGTCGGCAGGAGGCCGGAAGGCCAACACACGGTCACCCGCACCATACCCGGCGGCTCCTGCCATGTCTCCACGGGCTGATCCTTCAGCGCCTCCTTCATCACCTGATGGAAGATGGGCGCCGCGCCCAGCGAACCAGGAACGCGCTTCATCGGCCGATTATCGGCGTTACCAACCCACACACCCACCGCTAGCTGCGGCGTGTAGCCGATGGTCCACGCGTCCCGATAATCGTTGGTCGTGCCTGTCTTGGCGGCTACCGGGCGATCCTCCAGGCCCAGATACTTAGAGAAGCTGCCAAAGGCTGGCAGGCGGGCCTGCATATCGGAGAGGATATCAGTGATGAGGTAAGCCAGTTGCGGCGAGATGACCTGCTCCACCGTCGGCTGGCGATACTCCTTCAGCACGCGGCCGTGCTTATCCCTCACCAGGAGGATGGAGACCGGGTCCAGCGTCCGGTAGCCAGGGCGCTGTCGGATCGGCGGCACCGGCTCACCTGCCATGACGCCGTTGTTGGCCAGCACGCTGAAGGCGTACGTCATGTCCAGCAGACGCACCTCGCCGCCGCCCAACGTCAGGCTGAGGCCGTAGTAGTCCTTGGTGAGCGTGTTGATGCCCATGCGATGGGCCATGTCGATGACGTTCTTCACGCCCACCTGGCTCATGAGCCACACGGCCGGGATGTTGTACGAGCGCGCCAGCGCCTCGCGCAGGCTCAGCGGGCCATGATACTTACGGTCGTAATTCTCTGGTACATAGGGCGGGTTGGGCGGATCGGGGAAGACGGTGCGCACGTCCAGGACCATGGTCGCCGCGGTGTATCCCTGCTGAAACGCGGTGAGATAAGTGAACGGCTTGAAGGACGAGCCCGGCTGGTGCTCGGCCAGCGCGTTGTTCACCTCGCCGTCGATCTCCTCATCGTAGTAATCCAGGCTGCCCAACATGGCGAGGATCTCGCCGGTCTTCGGATTGATGGCGACCACGGCCGCATTGGTCACCTCGTGATCAAACTGCAATCGCGGCTGGTTGAGCTCCTCGATCCGGGGGGGCGGGGGATCACAGCCGGGATACGGCTCCGGCTCCCGATTCTGCAAATAGGCGATATGCGCGCGGGCGATACACTGGATACGCTGCTGCAAGTCCCAGTCCAGGGTCGTGTAAACCTCCAGCCCGTTGCGCCAGATGAAATACGGATCGTCGGCCGTGTTGAACTCCCGATCGAGCTCGTTCAGGACGTATAGGGCGAAATGCGGCGCATCCGGCGGGATCTCAAATCGCTCGCTCGCCCACTGGCGCACAAATTGCCAGCGATTACCGCCTTGCCGGATGGCGTGCTCTGCCTCTTCGTCGGAGATCAGCCCCATGGTAGCTAGGCCACGCAGCGCTCGCGCCGTAGCCGCGGGATCGCCCCGACGCACGGGATCCAGATCGTCCGGCGACAACACGCCCTCTTCGACCATCTCGTTCAACAGGCGGTCATTAAAGTAACGCTTGGCCGCGTCGGCCTCGGCCTGTGTCAGGTATCCCGCCTTCACCATAGCATTCAGGACCTTTCGCTGCCGGCGGTAGGCGTCTGCTGGCGCCTGAATCGGATTGAGACCTGGGAATTGGGGCAGCGCGGCCAGCATAGCCGCCTCGTCCAGCGTCAGATCCTTGGCCGACTTATCGAAGTAAATCCTGGCCGCAGCCTCGATGCCGTAAGCCGCGTTGCCGTAGAAGTTCGAATTCAGGTACCACTCCAGGATCTGATCCTTGGGGTAACGTCGGGTGATCTCCAGCGCCAGGATCACCTCTTTGATCTTGCGGGCATAGGAGCGTCGATACCGCTCCTCCGGCGGGATCAGGACATTCTTGACGAGCTGCTGAGTGATGGACGAACCGCCCTGGATGGAGCCGCCGCGCAGATTGGAGATGAACGCCCGGGCGATACCGCGGAAGTTCACCCCCGGATTCTCATAGAACGACCGATCCTCCAGCGCGATGGTGGCCTGGATCAGGTACGGGGAGATCTGATCGAGCGAGACGTAGGTGCGATCGCCGCGGAAGGGACGGGGATCGATGGACTCGTACAGGAGGTGCTGTCCGGTGCGATCGTAGATGCGCACCGTCTCGAATTCCTCCTGCTCGGTCTCGATGGCGGATGCATCCGGCAGGTTCTGAGCGAAGTAAGCGTACACGCCCGCGACGGTCCCCACCGCCGTGGCCAGAGCCGTACCCGCGGTGACGGTGATGAGCAACATCACACCCAGAAACAGCCGAAGTGCCCAAAGCTCAGGTTTCGGCGCCGATCGTTTCGCCCGTAAGCGCCGTCGTCGCCGGATGAACACCTGCTCTCGTCGATCCATCGCTCCACCGCTGACGACTCATGACAAGGCCGACATCACAGGGATTTTCACAAATCAGCGGGGGTGGCCCACGGCCATCGCCCCCGCCCTCGTGAGGGCAATGATAGCCGAAACGAGTTGAAATGGCAAACCTCTAGCACCCACCCAAGAACACCAGAGGCTCGACGACGTTATCGCGCGAGGTGCAACACACCTTTGAGATGCGTTGCACTTCAGGTGGCTACTCAAGAGAAAGGACAGGGCCTACGTGGGCAGCCGTTCCGCCACCAGGAAGTGAGAGAGGCCAAAGACCCGCAACGGGGTGCGTTCGAAGGCATAGGTGACGCGCCGCAGCAGCCAGCCCAGGCGCGGCCGGGCATACACAATGTTATCGTATCCAGGATAAATCTGCGTATGATGCACGATGCGGGCGGGCAGGCCATCAAACAGGCGACGCAACCCGCCGCGCGTATAAGCCCGCACGTGCGGTGCCAACCGATCGCGCAGCGGATCCGGCAGCCAGTTGATCAGCGGCACGATCCCCTCACGATAGCGGCCCCTCCAGTAACATCCATGTGTCTCGAAGAAATATAGCCGATTCGGGCAGAAGAGAACGAGCCGGCCACCCGGACGCAACACGCGAATCGCTTCCGCCACTGTCCGTCGGTCATCCTGCACGTGCTCGATCATCTCGTGGGAGAGCACGACATCGAACGAGGCATCGGGGAAGGGGAGCACCTCGGCGGCCGCGCAGGCGACTAACGACAGCTCCCGACCGGCCTCGGCGGCCCGCTCCAGGTCGATCTCCACGCCGTACACATCCGGGGTGAAGGTCCGCATCTTCCGCATGTACATCCCGAGGCCACATCCCACGTCCAGAACCCGCTTGCCCTCCAGCGGCGCCCACCGCCGGATGAGATCCAACCGGCGATCCTGCCCGAATCGCCACACGTAACTGGGGTGTCCCAGCGTCGCCGCCTTATCCTCCGCCATCGCCTCACGCCTCACTCGCGCCATCCCGATGCCTCCAGCTCAGCCCGCTGCCACGCGATCTGCGCCCGCAATCCCTCGTCCAGGCCGACTCTGGGTGACCACCCCAACACAGCTTGAGCCTTACGGATGTCGGCCAGCGCGCGGCGCTGCTCGCCCGGCCGGGGCGGCCCGCGCCGGATAATGGCCTTACGCCCGATGAGCGACTCCAGCTTCGCCACCAGCTCGTTCAGGGTGATCTCCTCGCCTCCGCCGATATTGAACACATCCCCCGTCGGCCCATGTTTCATCGCGGCCAAGTTAGCCTCCACGCAGTCCGCCACGTAGGTATTGCCCCGAGATTGCTCGCCGTCGCCGAAGAGGGTGATCGGCTCGCCCTTGAGGATGGCGTTGATGAAGATGTAATAGCCCATGTCCGGGCGCTGGCGGGGGCCATAGATGGAGAAGTAGCGCAGGATCGTGTAGGGCAGGCCAAAGTTCTCGCCGTAAGCCCGCACCAGGTTCTCAGCCGCCAGCTTGGTGATGCCGTAAGGCGATATAGGACGCGTGGGCCTCGTCTCGTCGCCAGAGGAGTCCCGTCCGTATACGGACGAGGTCGAGGCGTGTATGAAGTGCTGAATCCCGACGTGCCGCGCCGCCTCCAGCAGCCGCTGCGTGGCCAACAGGTTGCACGTCATATACTCATCGAACTCGGTCCAACTGCGCATGAGGCCGGGCATGGCCGCGTTATGAAAGACGACGTCCACACCCTCGAGAAGCGGCTCCAACTCGGCTGTGCGGAGATCCACCTCGGCTAACGTGAACCGGGGATGCCTACGCAACCCGGCCACATTCCGCTCCTTGACGGCGCGGGGGTAGTAATCGGTGAAGCAGTCCACGCCGATCACGCGATACCCTTCGGCCACCAGCCGCTCCGCCAGATGCGAGCCGATGAACCCAGCCGCGCCGGTCACCATGCAGGTCACGTTCGCGTCTCCCATGTGCCACCCCTGGACAAGCTAACGACGAAGGACATGGCTTATTTTCCCTCAGAACATCCAGACTGTCCAGGTCCGATCATACCGCTACGCGCCTCGCCATCTTAGCCCATCACAGGAGCCGCTATCCCAGTTTATGCGGCACTTGCACGCGGGTTCCGCTCCAATATAATGCCACTGAGCGCGTGTCTGAGAAATGTTGAATAGAAGAACCCGCCAAGACACCAAGCCTCTATAGATCTTCGCTTAGATAAAGCAACATATGAATCCTGGTCTTCAGGAAACTGCGGGGCTCTGTAGGGGCGACCTGCAGGTCGCCCCTACAACTACGTCGGTTCTAGAAGTTTATCCGAAACGAATGACACGACCGCATGTTTCTTTCACCATGCGAAGATCAATAAGAAACGCAAATAGAAGGAGTTCTTCCTTACTTCCGTGGGGGAAAATTTGAAGCGTTAATTATTCTCCTTAACGCCTTAGTGCCTTTATGGTGAACTGTCAGACATGCTCTGAAGGAAGAGGCGCCATGAGAAGATCAACGGAGGCCATCACGCTTCACTACCTGGGCCACGCGGCGTTCGCGTGGGACCTCCCCTCCGGATTCCGGCTTCTGATCGATCCCTTCCGGGACCCAGCTCACGGCAAATGGTTTCTCAAGCCCTTCCCCACGGTCCAGTGCGACATCGTCATGATCACCCACCCGCACTTCGATCATGACGCGATCGAGGCGCTGCCGGGGCATCCCACCATCCTCCGACATCCCGTGGAGCTCCGGGGCGAGGGCTTTCGCATCCGCGGCGTCATGTGGAAGCACGCCCGCGACTACGGGCAGGAGTTCCATCAGGAAAACATCGTCTTCGTCATCGAAGCCTCCGGACTGCGCTTCTGCCATCTGGGCGACGCGCGGCCGGATCTGCCGAAATCCCTCCTCCAGGATATCGGCCCCATCGACGTCCTGATGGTCCCGGTCGATGACTCTTGTCACCTCCTTTCCTTCGACGAGGTAGATCGGCTCATCCATCAGTTGGCCCCATCCGTGGTGATCCCCTCTCACTATCTGATCCCCGGGCTTACCGCCCCAGAGTCCACGCTACAAGGCATCGATCGCTGGCTAAAGGGGCAGACTAACATACACCGGATCGAAAGAGCCTCCACCCGGCTGCTAAGAGCCGACCTCCCCCAAACACGGGAGATCTGGGTTTTCGACGCGTACGTCGCGGATTCGTTGTCCTCCGGTACATGACCGCCCCACGTGACATTGACGGATCAGGGATACACATTTACAATACCGCCGCGGGAGACCGTCCAGAAATAGGGTAACGTTTCATCCCCTTATGAAACGCAAGCCTGGATAAGAGACCCCTTCAAGGGGAAGAGACTCTCCCAATTCCGCTGGTCTAAACGGAGCGAGCACCCATGGCCCAACTGCACATCCGACCGGGCGTGCCACTGCGAGGAAGGCTGCGCGTGCCCGGCGATAAATCCATCTCTAATCGGTTCGTGATCCTGGCTGCCCTGGCCGAGGGAGAATCCCACGCCCGCGGCTGGCTGGCCTCCGAGGATACGCTGGCTACCCTGCGATGCATGGTCGCCCTGGGCGCGGAGGTCGAACGCCCGGAGGAGGACGAGGTCATCGTCTGGGGAGGAGGGCTCCGGTCACTTCGCGAGCCGACCGACATGCTCTATTGCGAGTCGTCGGGCACGACGATGCGGCTCCTGGCCGGGCTGGCGGCCGGCCAACCGTTCATGACTATCCTCCACGGCTCGGAGCAACTGCGCCGCCGGCCGATGGATCGCGTGGCCGTTCCCCTCCGCCAGATGGGGGCCACCATCCTGGGCCGGGAAGACGGTCGTCTCCCTCCGCTGGCCATCCGCGGCGGCAACCTGTCCGGCATCGACTACGAGATGCCCGTCGCCTCGGCCCAGGTGAAATCCGCCATCCTGTTGGCCGGGCTGTTCGCCGAAGGCCCTACGACCGTCCATGAACCCGCTCCCAGTCGCGATCATACGGAGCGCATGTTGCAGGCGATGGGCGCGCTGTTGGCCCGCGAAGGGCAGAACGTTCGCATCACGCCGCCGACATCCTCGCTCTCTCCCATCACATTGGACGTGCCCGGCGACATCTCCTCGGCCGCGTTCCTCATCGCGGCGGGATCCCTCGTCCGCGGGTCAGAGATTACCCTGGAAGGCGTTGGGGTGAATCCCACCCGGACGGGCTTCCTAGACGTGCTCGCCGACATGGGAGCGAGGGTTGAGCGCCTGGATCAGCGCATGTCCGGTGGGGAACCTCTGGCCGACCTCCGCATACGGGCCGCCGACGGACTGGAGGCCGTCACGGTGGAAGGGGAGATCGTCCCCCGCATGATCGACGAGTTCCCTATTCTGGCCGTGCTGGCCACCCAGGCGGAGGGAGAGACCCGGGTCCGAGACGCATCCGAATTGCGCGTGAAGGAATCGGACCGGGTAGCTACGGTCGTGGAGGAGCTGCGCAAAATGGGGGCCCGGATCGACCCGACTGAGGATGGATTCACCGTGGAAGGCCCCACCCCTCTCCAGGGCGCTGAGGTGGATGCCCACGGCGATCATCGGCTGGCGATGACCCTGGCGGTGGCCGGGCTCATCGCGAAGGGGGAGACGGTGATCGAGGGCGCTGAGTGCATCGATAAATCGTTCCCGCAGTTCCCCGATCTCCTCAGCCGTCTGGGCGCCGACGTGCGCTGGTCATAAGCCATCCTTGTAGAGGAGGCGGAGAGGCCATGATTGACGGCCAGACGCGATTGGTCGGCGTGATGGGGTGGCCGATCGAGCACTCGCTCAGCCCTCCTATGCACAACGCGGCTTTCGCCGCACTGGGGCTGAACTGGTGCTATGTGCCGCTACCCGTGCCTCCAGACCAGGTTCAGGCGGCCCTGGTCGGGTTGCGCGCCCTGGGGTTCGTCGGGGCGAACGTCACCGTTCCTCACAAGCAGGCCATCATCCCTCATCTGACAACGCTCACCGACGCGGCACGAGCCATTGGCGCGGTGAACACGATCTGGATCGACGAGGAGCGCGCGCTCCACGGCGACAACACCGACGCTTACGGCTTCCTGGCTGCGCTACGGGAAATCGCGTTCGATCCGAAGGGGATCAGGGCGGCTATCCTGGGCGCTGGTGGCTCGGCGCGCGCCGTGGCCTACGCGCTGGGCTCGGCTGGAGCCGAGCGAGTGGGGGTATGGAATCGCACGCCGAGCCGAGCGGAGGCCATCGCCCGGGATATGAGCGCCCTCTTCCCCCAAACGACGTACGAGGCCCACCAGCTTCCTGGCGATCTGCACCTGATCCGCGAGCCTATGCACCTTATCGTTAACTGCACGCCGGTGGGGATGTGGCCGCACACGGATGCATGTCCGTGGCCGGAAGATCTCTCTTTTCCACGTCAGTGCCTGGTCATGGATCTGATCTATCGGCCCGAGGAGACCCGGCTGCTGGCCAGGGCGAGGGAGGCTGGCTGCATGACGCTCAACGGGATCAGCATGTTGGTCCATCAGGGCGCGGCCGCCTTCCGACGCTGGACGAGCGTCGAGCCCCCTATTGAGGTCATGACCGGGGCGCTGCTCGCCGCCCTGCAACAGTGAAAAAGTAGGGGCGAGGCTACGTCGCTTGGGAAGCTTTGATTCCGTGCGCCCTCTGAACTCCTTCTTCATGCGTGGACTGTCTTACAGAATTTCCGCCCTATTGGACGCGCTGCCGCTCGACGCCATCATCGCCCACTGGCGTTACGACGCCAGCCTCAGCCGACGTGACCTGCGACTGGATTTCCTCCGCGGCCTCTGCCTGGCTGTGATGGTCATCGATCACCTCTGGCGCTCCGCGTTGCATCTGGTCACCAAAGAATTCATCGGCACGGTCAGCGGCGCGGAAGGATTCGTCTTCATCTCCGGCCTGGTGGCGGGGATCGTCTACACACGCAGGCTACACGAACACGGCTGGCGGGAAGTCACCCGTCGGCTGTTTCGTCGCGCTGGACAACTGTATCTCGCCCATCAGGGGTTCCTGTTACTCTGCCTAGCCTATCTGGCGGCGACGGACGTCTGGTCCCCCAGGGAAGACCTGACGCGCGGGATCGTCGCCGTGATGTGGGATCTGCTCACGCTCCGCTATCAGCCGTCCCTGTTCGACGTGCTGCCCATGTACATCGCCTTCGTGATCTTGATGCCAGCCGCTCTATGGCTGCTAGCCACGGGCCGCACCGCCTGGCTCGTGATCCTCTCCGTATCCGCCTATCTGTATCACATCTTCCACCCATACGCGCTCTCCCGCACGGTCATCCTGGGCGAGCGCGGTCCCAACCCCGTCTTCCCCTTCCTCTCCTGGCAACTCCTCTTCTTCCTGGGCGCGGCCCTGGGTCACCATCGGGATCGGCTCACCCGATGGTGGGCGAGGATCCCACGTTGGCCGTTCTACGGGCTCCTGTTCGCCGCCTTCGCCCTCTTCTTCGCCTATAGGCAGGCCCTCAACCTGGGCATCCTCTATCCCGATCGAGCCACCTATCGCTTCTGGTTCGATAAGAGCCTGCTGGGACCCGGACGGGTCGCCAACTTCCTGGTGGTCTTCGCCCTGGCGCTTCTCGTCCTCGATCGCTTTTGGGCACCACTGGCCCAAACCGTGGGCCGCGTGCTGATCCCACTGGGTCAGCATTCTCTTTATGTCTACCTCATGCACATCGTCCTCATCTACGCGGCGCTAGCCATCCCCCAGGCATGGGTGCCATCGATGGGGCGCAGCGCGCTGGAAATCGGGGCCGTGCTGCTGTTGTGGGCCATGGTGCGACGACGTTTCCTTTTCAGGCTGGTGCCTTGGTGATATACTGGCGGGGAGAGTAAAGCGTAAGGAGTAAAACGTAAGGCGTAAAGCGTAAGGCGTAAGGCGTAAAACGTAAAACGTAAAGAGTGATGGGGGATGGGAGATGCTGCGCTTTTTGACGGCCGGGGAGTCCCATGGGCCGTATCTGACGGCGATTCTAGAGGGGATGCCCGCCGGGCTTCCTCTCTCGCCGGATGACATCAACCACGATATGGCGCGGCGCCAGAAGGGGTATGGCTCCGGCGGCCGCATGAGGATCGAAAAGGACCTGGTGGAGATCGCGGCGGGGGTGATGAATGGGCACACTACTGGCGGCCCCATCTCCTTCCGCATCGTCAACCGGGACTACGCCAAATGGCGGGACCGGGACATCGAGCCCATGACTGTGCCGCGGCCGGGGCACGCTGATCTCACCGGGGCCATCAAGTACGGATATCGGGAGTTGCGGTTAGCGCTGGAGCGGGCCAGCGCGCGGGAGACGGCCGCCCGCGTCGCTGTGGGCGCCGCCTGTCGTCGGCTGTTAGCCGAGTTCGGCATCATCGTGGGCTCATATACTCTCGAGATCGGTGGAGTGGATGCCAGGCCGCCGGAGGACATGCCATACATGGAGCGGTTCGCCGCCGCGGATGCGAACGACGTGCGAGTGGCCAACCCAGATCGGGTGGAGGTCGTGCGCGAGCGCATCTCCCAGGCGATGGAGGACAAGGACACGCTAGGCGGCGTGATCGAGGTGGTGGCGCTGAACGTGCCGCCGGGGCTGGGCTCCCACGTCCATTGGGATCGGCGGCTGGACGCCCGGCTGGCCTGGGCGCTGATGTCCGTGCAGGCCATGAAGGGCGTGGAGATCGGCCCCGCGTTCGAGAACGCGCGCCGGCCGGGCACCCAGGTGCACGATGAGATCTTCTTGGAGGACGGCCGGCTGGTGCGGCGGACCAATCGCGCTGGCGGCTTCGAGGGCGGCATCACCACAGGTGAGCCCATTGTCGCCCGCGTGGCCATGAAGCCCATCTCAACCACGCTGAACCCGCTGCGATCGGTGGACCTGGCCACCGGGCAGCCGGCCACAACGAACTATGAACGCTCGGATTTCTGCGCCGTGCCAAGGGCCGGCGTCGTGTTAGAGGCCATGGCCTGCTTCGTCCTGGCCGACGCGCTGATCGAGAAGCTGGGAGGAGACAATATCGAGGAGATGCGGCCCCGCTTCCGGGCGTTGCGTCAGGCCCGGCTGGAGGATTTGATCATGGATGACGAGCCGTGGCGCTTCGGGTACACGACCCTGGAATAGCCGATAGCGGGCAGCAGATAGCCGATAGCCGGTAGCCGACAGCGGATAGCAGATAGCGGATCGCCTCGCGGCTTCTCCATGGGAGATGAGCGGTCGGAAACCAAAAGTAGGGGGCCAGCATGCTGGCTCCTCAAATCCGTAGGGGCGCACGGCCGTGCGCTCTCAGGCGAAGGTACGACGCACCTGGGAGGTGTGTTGCACCTTACAGCGCCGTGCTTACGGTGCGTCCTCCTCCGCCAGCCTCTGGAGCACCTCCACCACCGGCTCCAGGAGCTCCTCATCCGGCCCCCGGCCCGCAGCCTGACAGGCGTTGAGGTACTCGCTGGCCAGAGCCCCCATGAGCTGAGCAAAAGCCCTGGGTAGACGACGGAAGAAAGGCGTCAACACGTGCACGCCTTCCCCAAATGCATCCATAGCTTCGGCGTGACGCTCCCAATCCTCGCAACACCGTGCCGTGAGCCCCTAGGCTCATAGCCAAGTCGGGCAAGAAGGCATCCGGATTGCGGGCAGCCAGTTCCCGATAGAGCCCCACCGCCTCCCGTGTAGCCTCTAGCGCCTTCTCACGCCGTCCCAAAGCAGAGAGGGCTACACCCAGATTGCTCTACCACCTCCCCCGTTCAGCCCCATCACGGGTTACAGCCAGGAACGCCCGATATAGCCCGACCAACATCTCCCGGTGAGCCAGTGTACGCTCGGGGTGGTCGGGCAGGGTGAAGCGCCAGGTTTCCATCCAGGCACGGGCGGCTTTCAGGTTGTGTTCGTGCAGTTCCCTAGCCGTTTCCTCCAGCCAGGTGGCTAGCGTCCCGGCCACGGCCCGCGCGGCCTCTGGGTACGCGTCATACAGACAGGGCAGCACTTCCTGGGCGGTGATGGGGTTCTGGATACTTGCTTTTCCGCGGTCATCGATGCAACGATGCTTCACGGCGGCATGCTGAGGACGATGAAAGAAGCAGCCACCTGGCCAACCCAAGTTAATAATGCACATCTGGTTACCAAATGGTGTTCACATCGGACAACTGAATCTTGCGATCTCGGCTAATCAAGGGCACGTTTAGATAAAGGGCTGTGGCAGCAATGATGCGATCAGGCAAGTCCGGCACTTGTTGCCGGTCAACCTTTCGAAGTGCTTTGGCCACATGCCGGTCGAATGGGATCTCGACGAGTAGAGCATCCTCGCTTTCAATAGCCGCTAATGGCCGATCAAGCGTGGCTGGATAAACGCGCTCTTTCTCACCCAAATAGACGATTTCGGCCAGAGTAATAGCCGAGAAGCCAATCTGATCTCCGCTGGCCGCGATCTCCTCTATAGCAGAACGGGCAGTCTCGGACAGCCGTTGATCGGCAAAGATGTACCAGATCACGGTATGCGTGTCCGCGATCGCGCGTACCATCAGATGTCCTCTCGAGGGAAGCTGCCCCATTCCTCTCTGCGTGTCTGCTCAATGTCTTCGGCGGACGGCGCCGGCCCTAGATCAGCGCACAAGCCCCACAACGACTTACGTGGAGCCGACGGGGTAGCCTCCAGGTCGCGTCTGATCTCCGGGGCTATGCGCTCGATCAGGCGCACTTTGTCTGCGGGCGAAAGCTGCTTCACCAATTCCAACACCGTCTCAAGAGTCACAGCCTTGTTCATCTCCCACCTCAGCAGACTTCGTCCTACAACGCCGCCAACAGGCACGATTGGCCAAAAGCACATCGAGGCCGCAAGCGAACGACTCAGGAAAGCCCTCTCAACATCGTCCATGAATTCGACGCTACAATTATGCCACACGAGATCCCCCCGCGCAACGCGCTCAGGACGGATCCTCCACAAGGCGCCATGCCATCTCACGGGGCATGCCGGATCCCTATCGCGCTTGACTTGCTAAGATGAATGAAACAGGCTACATTAGATACGATATGAGATGTCGGTATGCTAGGCTATGTGCGCATCCTGGACACGTGAGGAGGAGATGTCATGCAGTATCGTCGTTTCGGCAAGCTGGACTGGAAGCCCTCAGCGCTGGGATTCGGCGCGATGCGTCTCCCCACGACGGACCCCGAGGATCGCTCGAAGATCGATGAGCCGCTGGCCACGCGCATGATCCGCTACGCGATCGATCACGGGGTCAACTATATCGATACTGCCTACCCCTATCATAATGGCGAGTCGGAGCGCTTCCTCGGCCGAGCGCTGAAGGATGGCTATCGGGAGAAAGTCCGCCTGGCGACGAAGCTGCCGATGTGGGCCATCGAGACGGTGGCGGATGCCGATCGGATCCTGGATGAGCAACTAGAGAAGCTACAGACGGATCATATCGATTTCTATCTCTTCCACGGGCTGCGCCGGCCGCGATGGGAGCTCATCCAGCGGCTGGACCTATTGAGCTGGGCGGAGAAAGTTCAAGCCCAGGGCAAGATCCGCCATCTGGGCTTCTCTTTCCATGATACCTTCGATGTGTTTAAGGAGATCATCGATGGCTATGACGGCTGGACCTTCTGCCAGATCCAGTACAACTACATGGATATCGAGAACCAGGCCGGTATGAAGGGACTGAAGTACGCGGCCTCGAAGGGGCTGGCCGTGGTCATCATGGAGCCCCTGCTCGGCGGCAGGCTGGTGAACCCGCCTGCCGCGGTGCAGGCGGTGTGGGATGAGGCCCCCGTGGTGCGGACCCCTCAGGAATGGGCCTTGCTCTGGCTATGGAATCAGCCGGAGGTCTCCGTGGTGCTGAGCGGGATGAGCACCATGGCCCATGTGATCGAGAACGTGGCGGTAGCCGGGTGGTCGGGCGTGGGCAAGCTGTCAGAGGAGGAACTCGCCCTAATCGATCGTGTCCGGGCTACATATCAGGCACTGTGCCCGATCCCGTGCACCAAGTGTGAGTACTGCCTGCCGTGTACGGTGGAGCTGAACATCCCCCGCCTGTTCGAGATCCTGAACCACGCCGTGATGTTCGACCGCCTGGAAGAAGCTCGTCAACACTACCAGCGCCTCTCCTCGGAGGAGCAGGCCGCGGCATGCATCCAGTGCCAGGAATGCGAGGCCAAGTGCCCTCAGTCGATCCCGATCAGCGAGTGGATGGTGCACGTCCACGCGGTGCTGGGGGAGGGCGAAGACCTGGCAGCCCACGTGGCCGAGATGGGAGGCCAGCCTCTGTATGGATAATCGCAGGGCTCAAAAACATGTAGCCCCGGTGAGAGATATCAAACGGCTTCAGACCCCTGGCTTCTCAGAGAAGCCGGGGGTCTGGAAACCAACACCTCGCTTAACTTGATGCCAATAGGACACACAACTATGCATCTCTACGAACGGGCAGCGCCCTCAGAGCCTCCCGCAGCAACTCCCACCGAGGAGCCCCCCAGGCGTTACTCCTTCGCCGGTAGGCAGAACTTGTTGTATAATCTGCACGGAGTGAGTCTTGACAATTCCCAACTTACTTTCAGGCGCCAGGTACGGCCATCATGTTGGATGAAGAGCCTCACTTCTTCATAATAAGATGAGGCTCTCCGGAATAGTTCTGGCCTCACATGATTCTCGTCTAGGAGGACATAATGAGACAGGTGATCATCTATCCTGGCGAGGACGAATATTGGGTAGCTGAGTGCCCGTCATTGCCTGGATGCATCAGCCAGGGCAAGACGAAGGAGGAGGCTATCCGGAATATCCGCGAAGCGATCAACGAATATATTATCGCTCTTGAGGAAGACGGGCTTCCGGTACCAGAGGAACGGTTTGAAGTACTCACTGTAATCGTATGAGCAAGCTGCCAGTCATCTCGGGACGCGAATGCGCTCACGCGCTTCAGAAGGCCGGCTTTTACATAAGGCGACAAAAGGGAAGCCATCTGATCATGAGGCGCGACGAGCCATTCGCTCAGGTGGTCGTGCCCGACCACAAGACTCTCGATCGGGGTACGCTTAGAGCCATCATTTGGCAAGCAGACCTTACTTGTAGAAGAGTTCCTTCGACTTCTCGAGTGACAGTGGGGATATGAATACGATGGGCGAAGACCGGAATATCATCCTGACCGGCTTCATGGGCACGGGGAAGACGACGATCGGCCGACTCATGGCTCAGCGGCTGCGCCGGAAGTTCGTCGATATGGACGCCATCATCGAGGAACGCACCGGCATGAGCATCCCGCAGATCTTCCAGGAACAGGGCGAGGAGGCGTTCCGTCGCCTGGAAAGCGAGCTCTGCCGAGAGCTCGCCGCTCAGTCCGGACTGGTCATCGCCACCGGCGGCGGCGCGCTGATCAACGCGGAGAACCGCGCCACCCTAGGTGCTACCGGCGACATCATCTGCCTGCGCGCCTCTGTGGACGCCATCATGGCGCGGGTGGGCACTAGCATGGACCGTCCCAAACTGGACGGCACCGACCGACGGGCACGCATCGAGGCGCTGCTGGACGAGCGAGCGGCCGCGTATGACGCTATCCAGCTCCAACTGGACACCAGCGACATCTCTCCAGAGGAGGCGGTGGAGCGCGCCCTGGCGCTCCTATGGGACCTGCCCCGAGCTCGCCGTCTGCCCGTCCACGCGCCCGGCGGGTACATGTACGACATCGTCCTGGGCGAGGGCGTGCTCGATCGCGCAGGTGAACTGCTGGCCCGCCGGCTGACGCCCGGGCCGACCGCGGTCGTCACCAACCCGGATGTTGGCCGCCATTGGGCCCAGCCCCTCCTCGACGCGCTGCGCAAAGCCGGGTTCTATCCCACCCTGGTCGAAATCCCCGCCGGTGAGGAGCATAAGACACTGGAGACGGTACGTACCCTGTACGATCGCTTCATCGAGGCCGGCCTCGATCGTCGCAGCCCGATCATCGCTCTGGGCGGCGGCGTGGTGGGTGATATCGCCGGGTTCGCCGCCGCGTCCTACCTGCGCGGCGTCCCCTTCGTCCAGATCCCCACGACGCTGCTCAGCATGGTGGACGCCTCCGTGGGCGGAAAGGTCGGCGTCGATCTGCCCCAGGGTAAGAACCTGGTGGGAGCCTTCAAACAGCCGGAGATGGTGATCATCGACCCGCTCACGCTACGCACGCTCCCGGCCGAGGAATTCCGCGCGGGCCTGGCCGAGGTCGTCAAGCATGGGGTCATCGGTGCGCCGAAGCTGTTCCATCAAATCGAAACCAAGGGGCCAGCCACGCTGACCCACCTCATCGCCGATGCGGTGCGGGTCAAAATCGAGATCGTGGAAGAGGACCCGTTCGAGCGAGGACGACGGGCTGTGCTGAACCTGGGACACACCTTCGGTCACGCGCTGGAGCGGCTCTCCGATTACCGGATGCGCCACGGCGAGGCGGTCAGCGTCGGCATGGTGGCCGCGACTCACTTGTCCGCCCTCATGGAACGCTGCCAACTGGAGCTCATCGATCGAATCACGGGCGTGCTCAACCGCCTGGAGCTTCCCACCCGGACGGAAGGCTATACAGCGGAGGCCCTCTATCAGGCGATGAGGACGGACAAGAAACGAGCCCAGGGGCGATTACGGTTCGTCATCCCCGAGGACATCGGTCGGGTCACCGTCACCGATGAGGCCACGCGAGAGCAGGTCCTGGAGGCCTGGCGAGCCGTCGGAGCCGCGTGAGCTTCCAATTCACGAGGGTGCTGTCATCTCCCCTGCTGTCGCTTCTTCATGCCGATCACTCTAACGACGGGGACCACAAACAAGAGGCCAGTGTGCTGCCGGGAGAAATCACCGATGAGCTGCTCAGTGGCCGCGATGATCCGATCCAGGGTTTCCTCATCCTCGACGACGGTGAAAAGGGTGCGATGGTGCAGCTCCCGGCTGGCCAGAAGATCGCGCAGAGAGGGCAATAGCGGCAGGTCATCCCGCACCGCCCGCCGCAGCCGGCCCAGGCCGGTGCTCTCCAGGATCGTCACGCCGGAGGCCCCGGCCGCCTCCCAAGCTTTCAGAACATCGGGACACTGCTCCAGGTTATCCAACACGAAGACCAACAAATAAGCCATGGTCGCTCCTTTCCACGGGAGATTGTGCGCGAGATCGTGGACTTGAAGCCTTCCCATACATTGAGATTAAGCCGTGGGGACGTTCGCCCAGTCCGGCCGATGGGCCGCCTGAGGATAGAGCATGCGTAGCAGGATGGGGGTCAGCAACGTCGTCGCCAGCACCATGAGCACCACGCTGGCGAAGGCGTCCCCTCCCAACAGCCCCGCGTTCATCCCCACGGAGGCCACGATGAGCCCTACTTCGCCACGGGAGGCCATACCCACACCCAACCGTAGCGCCTCCTCCCTGGTAAATCCCCCAATCCACGCGCCGATCCCGCACCCGAGGACCTTCGACAGCACGGCCACGACGATGATGATCAAAGCGAAGAGCAGGCCGTTCAATCCCAAAGCCCTGGCATTGGCCTCTAGGCCGATGTTGACGAAGAAGACGGGGACCAGCCAGGCATATGCCATGCCGTGAAATCCCGTCTCGATCTGCTGACGTAACGGCGTCTGGGCGAAGATCAACCCGGCTAGAAAGGCCCCGGTAATGGCGGCCACGCCCCCCAAGGCTTCGGCGGTCCAGGCGTAGAGGAGGATGGTTACGGTAGCCAGCGCCATCACCCCTTCACTAATGGGGAGCCGGGACACGAGGAAGCCCAGCCGGGGGATGAACCGCATCCCCAACCAGAGGGCCAGGCCGAAGTAGAGGCCCATCTTCGCCAACACCCAAAGGATGGTCAGCGCCCCTCCGCCTCCGCCCCCCGTTAAAGCCATAAACAGCGAGAGCAACAGGATCACCAACACGTCGTCCACCACGGCCGCGCCCAGCAAGGCCATCCCCACCCGGGTACGCAGCACCCCCAGCTCCATGAGGGTCTGAGCCGAGATGCTGACGCTGGTGGCGGCCAGCACCAAACCGAAGAAGGCCCCATGCTGCAGGCCAAGGCCAAAAGGCCACGCCGACGCCATCCCCAAGGCGATGGGAGCGAACACCCCCATGATCCCAGCGAACACCGCCGGCCGCCCGGTGCTCGTCATCGCCTTGAGGTCCACCTCCAGGCCGGCGATGAACATCAGGAATAGCACGCCCAGGTGAGCCAGTTGCCTCAGGATCGCCTCCAGATACCCGTCACTGAACACGGGCCAGTGCATCATATCCAGCACCGTTGGCCCCAGGATCAGACCGGCCAACAGCTCACCCAGGACGGCCGGCTGTCGCAGTCGGGTGCTCAGGTACCCGGCCCCCTTGGCAGCCACGATGACGATGGCCAAGGCTAGCAGGAACTGTAGCGAAAGATCCATCCCCTGTGATGATACGGCAGCCATTTCTCCCTTCTCTCTTCCCAAGGGCCACGACGCTCAGAACCTTTCCCCTCGCGCAAACAAAAAGGCCAACACCTTGATATCTCTTGGAACATGGTGTCGGCCTACCTGGCGGCTGGTCTGCCTATCGACCTTCCGCCCTGTCTGCCTCGCGGTAGCTATCCAGCGCGACCGCAAGTATATCCAGTGTCCCCCGTCATGTCAAAAGAAAACGCTCATAACTCACCGCAACCACCGACACACCCGACGCACCCGGCGCAAGATCAACAACGATATCAGCCGAAGTCGCCGCTGGTGTCGATAAACGACGAAGATCACCACGACCAGAACGATCGAGGCCATCAGGACGAGCCCGGGGGGCATCCGAATCGCCCGATCCCCCACCCAGTTTCCCATGACCAGCCCGGGCCCGCGGCCAGCCAGTATCGCCAACAGCAACCAGCGAAACGGGACGCCGCTCAGCCCGGCCACGTAATAGACGGCATCGGGAACGGGGAACAGGAAGATCAACCACCAGGTAAAGGCGGAACGAACCCTCAACCGGCGCTCCCAATAGCGCAGTTGCTGCTCCCCCACCAGCTTCTCGATCAAAGGCCGTCCCAGATATCGGGCCACGCTGGCTGCCAATCCAGCCCCCAGCCCCAGGCCAGCCAGGCTATACAGGGACCCCCAGACGGCGCCGAAGAGGTAGCCCCCCATTAAGCCCATGAAATGCCCTGGCACCGGCGCCAGCAAGATCTGAAAGGCAAAGAGAACGATATAGGCCAGGGGAGCCAGAGGGCCAAAACTCCGCACCCAGGCCCGGGCGGCCTCGCCCTGGGCCCCCGTCCATAATATCTTAGTTTGGCTGACCAACGTCAGGAGCGACCCGTGTCCCAACAACAAGAGGGCCAGGAAGGCCACGCCCCCCAACGTAAGCCAGAACCTTTGACGAGCGATGAAAATAGCTGTGCCCCGGCGCCACAGCTCACGAATACGCCACCGCACCTTGTCCCCTACGGCACCCCCATGGACTGCTTGCTCTCACTCCCCTCCGCCATATTACAGCCAATCCAGCAGATCGAAAACCGAATCGACCACCAGATCGGCGCTTTCAAGATCTTCCTTCTGCCCGAAGCCTGAGAGGACGCCGATGGCCAGGGCACCCGCGGCCTGAGCGGCCGCCACATCCGCCGCCGTATCCCCTACCATGGCACACTGCTCCACGTCAATTCCCAGCGCCTCGGCCGCATGGAGGATAGGCCCTGGATGGGGTTTCAAGCGAGGATAGTTATCGCGAGCGACGATGACATCCACGGCTCCCTCCAGCCCATTGGCCCGAACGAACTGCCGGACCTCCTCCACCTGTCGCGTCGTGACGATCCCCAACCGATAACGTTCGTGCAACTGTTGGATCGCTTCGATCGCCCCTGGCACCGGCACAAGGGCCTCCGCGGGCGGATAGCCCAACATCCTGCTCAATCGCTCTGCCCACTCTAACGCTTTCTCATCCATGGACCGCCGATCCAACAAGGAGAGCAGGAAACTGGCCGGCCCCTCCAGGCGCCCCAGCACCCAACGCACCGTCCGTTCCGGATCCAACGCGGGGATCACGCTCCTCAACGGGGCGATCCGCATCGCCCATATCCGCACGATCTCGTCGTCGGTCTCGACCAACGTGCCGTCCAGATCGAACAGCAACGCTTCGACCTTCCGCCCGCGCAACAATCCCCGCCATCGCGCCCTCAAGTCCAACGGTTGCGGCAACGGCTCAAAAGGCTCCTGATCCAACAGCTTCGCCGCTACATACCCGATGATTACCCGCAGCGAGGCGATGGTGGGCGAGGCCAACAGGATCCCGAGCACACCGGCCACCCTGGCCCCCGCGATCAGGCCGACGAAGACGACTAGTGGATGCAAGCGCACACGGCGCCCCACAAAACGCGGGATCAGGAACACGCCGTCCAGTTGAAAGACGGCGATGAAGATAGCAGCGACCAGGACCGCGAACCACAGGTTACTCAGAGGCAGATAGGAAGACCCCTGGAAGAAGGCGACCAGCGTCGCCAGCACACCGGCGACGGTCGGGCCGATGGAGGGGATCAACTCCATCGCCCCAGCCAGCAGGCCGAAGGCCACGGCGTTCGGCATCCCGATGATCGAGAGCACCACGGCCAGGAAGGTCCCCACGATGATGCCCACCGTGAGCTGTCCTCGCACGAAGGCATCCCAAATATTGACCACCTCATGGGCCAGGCGCAACAGCTCATCTCGATAATCCGCGGGGATGCGATCGACGATGTAGCGTATGATCAAGGCGTGGTCCTTCACTAGCCAGAAAGAGACGACCAAGACAAAGATCAACCAGAGGAGCCCGGACGCGACGCCGAAGACCAGGTTCAACGCGCCCGTGGCGAAGGGGGACAGCAACGCCTGCAAAGCACCGCTGAGCTGATCGTAGAGGGAGGAAAGCTCGATCTGAACGCCGGGGACCAACACGAACGGCTGTTGAAAGCGCTGGCCGATCTCCTGAGTCAGGTCGGCCAACGTGTTGGCCAGTTCACGCGCTAGCCTGACCAGCCGCGGCGTGAGGAGCGCGGGCGCCAGGATGAGGAGGACCAGAAAGGCGATGTAAACCCCGATCACAACGGCAGTGCGCGGCCATCCTGTGCGCCGCACCAGCCACCGAACGGGGATGTTCAGGAAATAGGCTACGATGATGGCGACCATCAACGGGCCGAGGATCTGGCTGAATCGCGAGATCAGCCAGATCGTGCCCACAAAGCCGCTGATAACGACGATCTGTTTCGTCAGCGGGCTCCAACGCGGTGACATAAGTCAGGAAGCTCCATGCCCCCTGAGCAACGTCCGGGGCTACAATCCCCCACCCCTCTCCCTTGATGTGAAGGGGAAGCCTGACGCCAGTCGGACGGGAAAGGGCGAGGGTCAAGTTAGCAAGCTATCGCAAACGCCTATTATAGGGACGCACGGCGGTAGCACCACAGTTAACCGTAGTTGCTCACCACTATGCCATATCTTGTGGTATCTTGCTTGCTCAGACACAGTATATTGGTCTACAAGTAGGGGCGCAGCATGCTGCGCCCCTACCCCACGGTTCCATGCACACCTACCCGCACGGCCGTGCGCCCCTACAATTCGGCCATGCTGGTAGGGGCGAAGCATGCCTCGTCCCTACTCAACCCATCCGATCAACGAAGGCGGCCAATACGAGAACCAGGCGCGTCCGATGATGTTATCCAGATGGATCGGGCCGAAGACGCGCGAGTCATTCGAGGCCGCCCGGTTATCCCCTAGCACAAACACAGAAAGCGGAGGGACGACGCGCGGTTCCAACGTCTCATGGGAACGATAGACCACATACGGCTCATCCAGAGGCTTGCCGTTAATGTAAACGATGCCCTTACGCATCTCCACCGTCTCACCCGGGAGCCCGATGACGCGCTTGATCAACAGCTCAGAGCCACGGCCAGGCACACGAAACACTACGATATCCCCCCGCCTCGGCGCGTGGAAACGATAGGAGATCTTCTCCACCACGAGGCGCTGATCTGTGTGCAGGTTGGGCTCCATGCTCTGCCCATACACGCGGGTGGCCTGGGCCAGGAAAAGCTGGATGACCAAAGCGATCACCACGGCGGGGATCACCGTCTCCGCGACCTCTCGGAACGCCGTCATGATGCGGGCCCCCCAGCCAGGTCGGCGAGGCGGCGTGGGAGACATCTCCTGTATATTCTGCATCTCTTCCATCATGTGACCTCGACGACGATCATGATGAACGATTCGTGAATGTAAAGGCAGCAGCCAGGGTGCCGACCATGGGCGACCCCGGCTGCCTCATTATACCGCAAAGTATGCGGTTTCCACCTAGTCAAAAAGGCTTAGCGACGTCGAGGGCGCCCTCGACGCCCACTATTGCCTCCAGAACGACCGGATCTACCGCCGGGACGACCACCTCGAGAGCCCCCCTTGTCCCGCTCTCGCGCCTCTTCCGCCGACCATCCCTCCAGGACGGCCTGACGGGACAGCCGAATCCGGCCGGTGGGATCGATATCCACCACCATCACCATCACTTCATCGCCCACTTTGACCACGTCTTCCACGGACTCGGCCCGGTAGTCGGCCAGTTGGGAGATGTGCACCATGCCATCCACGCCGGGCAGGATCTCCACGAAGGCGCCGTACGGCTCCGTACGCACCACCCGACCGGTATAGATCTTGCCGATCTCCACGTCTTCCGTCAGCGTCTCGATCATCTGCACGGCTGAATCCCGTGCGCTCTCGTCGCTGGCCGCGATGTAGACCGTCCCATCCTCCTCTATATCCACCTTCACATCATAATCTTCCTGGATCTTCCGGATCACCTTGCCGCCTGGGCCGATGACCTTTCCGATCTTCTCCGGGTCGATATGGATGGTGATGATACGCGGCGCGTACTTGGACAGCTCCTTGCGCGGCTCGGAGATCACCTCCGTCATCTTCTCCAGGATATAGAGCCGCCCCTCCCGCGCCTGGGCCAGCGCTTCCTCCAGGATGTCATAGGACAGCCCTTTGATCTTGATGTCCATCTGCAAGGCCGTGATCCCGTGCTCCGTGCCGGCGACTTTGAAGTCCATGTCGCCCAGCGCGTCCTCAAGGCCCTGGATATCCGACAGGACGACGTAACGGCCGTTCCCGTCGGTCACCAGGCCCATGGCGATGCCCGCTACGGGCGCCTCGATGGGCACGCCCGCGTCCATCAACGCCAAAGTGCTCCCACACACCGAGGCCATCGAGGTCGATCCGTTAGAGGAGAGCACCTCGGATACCAGGCGGATCGTGTAGGGGAACTCGCTCTCGGGCGGGATCATCGGCAGCAGCGCCCGCTCGGCCAGGGCCCCATGCCCGATCTCACGCCGCTTCGGTCCCCGGAGCGGCCACACCTCGCCGGTGGAGTAAGGCGGGAAGTTGTAGTGATGCAGAAATCGCTTGCTCTCCTCCGGGCTGAGGGTGTCCAGCAACTGGGCATCCCGCGGCGTCCCCAAGGTGGCGATGGTTAGGACCTGGGTCTCGCCTCGTATGAAGAGACCGCTGCCATGGACTCGCGGGAGCAGGCCCACCTTGCACATGATGGGACGGATCGTCTTGGGATCACGCCCATCAGGCCGCACGCCCTCCTCCAGGATGCGGCGTCGTACGACCTCCTTCAGCACCTCGTCGAATACAGTGCTGATATCGATCGGGTCATACGAGGTCCCCAGGCTTTCCAGCAATTCATCACGCAGGGCCTCCAGCGCCTCCGAGCGCTCCGTCTTGGGCAGCCCTTGCCTCAGGACTTCCTCGATACGATCCACAGCCTGCGCCTGCATGGCCTCCTTCACCTCCGGGGCCGGTACGTAAGGCGTGAACGACATCTTGGGCTTGCCCACGGTGGCGGCCATCTCCTTCTGGACACGGATGATGTCCTGCATGGCCTCATGGCCCAGGCGCATGGCCTCCAGCATCAGGTCCTCCGGGATCTCATGGGCGCCCGCTTCCACCATCAGGATGGCGTCCTCGGTGCCCGCGATGCGCAAATCCAGCGTGCTGTGCTCCATCTCCTGGATGGTGGGATTGATGACGAACTCGCCATCGATGTAGCCCACCCGCACGGCGCCGACGGGCCCCTCGAAGGGGATGTCGGAGATCATCAAGGCGGCTGAGGCGCCGATGATCCCGAGGATATCCAGGTGCGTCTGCTGATCAGCCGACAGGGCCGTCAGTATGACCTGGACGTCGTTGTGGAAACCCTTGGGGAACAACGGGCGGAGCGGCCGATCGACCAGCCGACAAAGCAGGATGGCCTCGTCGCTAGGGCGCCCCTCGCGCCGGAAGAAGGAGCCCGGGATCCGTCCCGCAGCGTACAACCGCTCCTCGAACTCGACGCTCAGGGGGAAGAAGTCGATGCCCTCGCGCGGGGTCTTGGTGGCGGTGGCCGTGCACAACAGCACGGCCTCTCCAGACTGAATGGTCACGGCGCCACCCGCCTGCGGCGCCAGCAACCCGGTTTCTAGGATGATCTCGTGATCACCCGCATGTGCGATAAAGCGTTTTGGTTCTATCATTTCTCCTATCCCTTTCCCTCTGGCCCCGCACGCCCGGCCTGGCTACGCGAAAACCCGCGGCCGTAAGCAGCCGCGGGCGCCTGGTTCTGTCCAGAGGTCAGGGACTGGCGACTGGTGCCAAACGTCATGATCTGCCCAATCCATGGATCACCCACTGGGTGTCCTCTTTGGGCGACAGGCTCCATGCCGCACAGTAGCAGGGAAACCTCAGACGATTGGCCTCACTCACCAATTCCTAGACCTCTCGACGGACCAGCGCTTCACCAGGCTGCCTACAGGGCCAGATGATATGTTGTCAATTCCTAGTAATACAAAACGAGTAGATGGGAGCTCCCGCCGCCACATCTACTCGCCTGTTTACCTCCTATCATGACTACCGACGTAGGCCTAGCCGTGTAATCAGCTCGCGGTAACGTTGGTAATCCTTCTTCGCTAGATATGCCAGGAGCCGGCGGCGTTGCCCAACCATCTTCAGGAGCCCCCGGCGGGAATGCTCGTCATGCTTGTGTACTTTGAGGTGCTCGATCAGGTTGTTGATACGCTCCGTTAAGAGGGCCACCTGAACCTCAGGTGAGCCTGTATCCGTCTCATGTACGTGGTATTCCTGGATAATCGCCTGCTTTTCCTCCTTCGTCAGAGCCACCTTTGTCTCCTTTCTTATCAAGCCAGGACACCGCTGGAATACCAGAGGCGCATGTCCCAGCCGAATTGGACACATCAAGTATAACATAACGCATCCCGTCGGGCAAATCCTATCGCCCCGCCAGCGATGGCGATGCATCTCCCCAAGAAGCCCTCTCACGCAGATGTCGCCTCGGCCCGGCGACGGAACTCCCTCATGTCGATCACGATCCCGTTCAGGCGGGCTTCTTGGGCGGCGAAGGCCATCAGGTGACTTTCCAGCGCATCGCGGGCGGTCGTGAGCGCCGGGGCTACGCCGTTGACGGCGCGGACGAAGGCGGCCATCAATCCCTGATCACCGCTGGCATGCCCGGTCGCCCCTGCTCCTGATGAGGTCACCGGGAACTCTATCCGCTCTACCTTGCCCGTAAGGTGGTCGTGGATCTCTATCCACTGCTCGTCGAGATAATAGCGTCCCAGGAGCGTGGCGCGGGTACCATCGTAACGCATCGTACGCCCTTCCTTGTGGGAGTGGCCGTGCATGATCATACTCACTGAAGCGCCGCTCTCCAACTCCATGTTGACCACCTGGTGGTCCACGACGTTGTTGTCGCAGCGGTAAACGCAGCGTCCGTAAGGGCCTGTCTCCAATGCGCGTCGTCGTGCCTCCAGGCTGGTGTCCTCGGAGATGACGGAGATGGGCCATCCTTGGTAATCAGGGACCGCTTCCAGGCCCGACATGGTGAGTCTCAACGGGACCAGATCCAGGTATAACCGTGGCGCGTACCAGGGACACTCATCAGCAGCCGGACAGCCGTCCGTGCATCGTTCCGGAGCCCCGGGCGGAGCGTTCTCCGCTCGATAGTGAATCAGCGAGCCAAACGAGCTCAATCGCCGACACGGGCCGAACAGCCAGAAAAGGATGTCCAGGTCATGGCAACACTTGGTCAGGATCATGGGGCTGGCGATATCGCTGTTGCGCCACAGGCCGCGCACGAAGGAATGGGCCATGTGCCAATAGGAGACGTTCTCCCGATGCTCGATGGTGATGATATCGCCTAAACGTCCAGAGGTGACGATATCCCGCAGAGTGGAGAAGAAGGGGACATAGCGCAGGACATGAGCGATTTGCAGGAGCCGTCCAGTACGCTCGGCCGCCTGCACCAGTCGCACACACTCGGCGAGGGTGGGGGCCATGGGTTTCTCCAACAGGACATCGTAGCCGGCCTCCAGCGCAGCCAGGGTGGGCTCGACGTGCAATCGATCCATGGTACAGATGAAGGCGACGTCGGCGATCTTCCCCTTGGCGAGGAGGTCCTCCCATGTGATGAATTGACGTTCCGGGGGGATATCATGCGCCCGCGCGAAGCGAGCGCGGCGTCCTTCATGCGGTTCGGCGACAGCCACAAAGCGGATCTGCTCCGGATGGGCCAGCGCGTAGGGGCCATATGCCTCGTATCCCCGGTTGCCAGCGCCGATGAGAACGGCGGTAAGCGGCTTTAACATAGTGATCCTCCTCGTATGATCTTCCCGAGATCTCCTGACCTGGAACGGCCATAAAAGCCGCCCCATACATGACATCCAACCCAAGGTAAAGCGAGGCTGAGCCCCGCTCCATGCACATCAACTTAACAGCGTGGACGAGGCTCTCGCCTCCTACTCCCTCTAACGGTGGCTACACATGAAGTATGGAAGGGAAGATGCGGAGATGGGAGCCCCCGCCTGATATATCGGCGCCACATGAATACGGCATCTGGGTTGCCCGCCCAGACGGCGGATAGAATCTGCCGCCACCCTTTATCCGCCTTTCGCCTGCCTGGTAGGGGCCTGGTGCTTCTCCGAACTGCTCAGGATGTAAGGATATGTTCTCATATCACTTAACTTAATGCCTATGGGGCGTAGCATTCTACACCCCAATTCCACGGTTCCATGCACCCTACCGACAACGGATGCGTTGGCCTTATCTGTCGTGTATGCCAGTTCCCAGTCGATCCTCATCTATCTGAACATGAGGGGTAAGTACAAGAGGGTGTCAGTATAGCGGATGTACTCATCCGCGCCGATGTCATATCCCCCTGCAGCAGGGCGAGCGTCCCCGTCGATATCTTGAGTCACGCCCGCGTCCACGCCCATGTCGATGGCTGCCGACCAGGGGGTGAGATGATAGTCGCGAACGGCGGGATGCACAAAGGCCGGATCGTCGGTGATGCTGATCGTCCCAGTGGAGATGGCCCCTCCACCATCCGTGTTCAAGCCGTTGTCCCACCACAGCGTGGCTTCCAGCGTGACCGTGCTGCCCATCACGGCGTAGACGCCCGCGCCCTGGTGACCGGCGATGATGGTATTGGTAAGAGCCAGGGTGGCGGCTTCGCCTACGAAGATCGTCGGGCCGTCCCCCACATTATCGGCGACGGTGGTGTGCAGCACACGTCCCAAGGCGGGCTCCTCCATCGCGCCCTCGATGTGGAGCCCGCTGCCCCGGGTGCTGGCGCGGTTCTGGGCGATCATTGTGTTGGTCATGGTGACCGGGGCACTGCGGAAGATATCAATCCCGCCCCCCAGGCTGAGGCGAGAGAATCCCGGAGTGGCCGCGTTGTCAATGATGCTATCGCCCTCGAGCGCGGCGCGGGTATACCACAAGCTCAGCCCGCCGCCCAGGCCGAGGGAGGCCGTGCTGGCCACGTTGTCCCGTATCGTATTGCCCCCCAGCACAGCATCGCTCTTGAAGAGGCGCAGCCCGCCTCCGTAGCCGACCGAGGCCGTACTGGCCACGTTCCCCTCCACCAGATTATCCCGCAGTGTGACATCGGCTTCGTAAGCGTAGATCCCGCCGCCGGAACCCCTCCCGCCCGCACTGGCCGTGTTCGCCCGAACGAGATTCCCATCGAGCGTAGCCGTGCTGAAGACAATGCCCAGCCCGCCGCCCTCGCCCAGATCAGCCACGCTGGCCACGTTGCCCTGCACCGTATTGCCGCTGATGGTGGCATTGCCCTGATGGAGGAACATCCCACCGCCGTAGCCCTGGCCGGCCGTGCTGGCCGTGTTGCTGTAGATCCCATTGTCGCGAAGGATGACCGTCGCCCGGCGGACGTATATCCCGCCCCCGGCGTCGAATCCCCCTGGCCCCCCGCCCAATCCCGTGGCGTCTCCGCCGGTGATGTGGAGCCCTTCGACCGTAAGGGAGATAGCACCGGTGACATAAATCACTCGTCCCTGGCCCTGGGCGTCCAGGATGGAGGGATGGATATCAGGGCTGGGATGCTCCCAATCCTCCGGGGAATAGCCGCCGCGAAGGGTCACCGATTTGTCGATGTACACCACCTGGGTGACGCCGGAGCGAACGCTGACGTCGGTATAGATTCCCGCGGCGATGCGGATCTCATCGCCCTCTTCGGCTTGGTCCACCGCGTACTGCACAGTGCGGCATGGAAGGGTCACGCTCCCACAGCCGAGTGCGTCCGTGCCGGAAGGAGCCACGCGGATGACCCCTGTGCCCGATTGGGCTGACGCGATCTCGGATATGCTGCCCAGCAGCCACAGCAGGGCCATAGCGACGGCATAAGCCGCCAATATCCTCATCCTCTCTATCACATTTCACGCTTTATGTTTTATTTAGAATCTGGCAGTCAGGGATCAGCCCGGCTTGCGGGCCTCGATCCAATATTTCCTCGCCTCGAAGATCAACTCTTCGCCGCTCTCTAGTCTGCTCTGAAGCTCCAGCAAGCGATCCAGATGTGTGTCCACCGAAAAGCCGGGTACAAGCCACGGAATCGCCTTTAGGTAGTATACGATGGCTCCTACGTCGGAGAAGACCAGCTTTCCCTTCCACTCCTCAGCCTTCACGATCTCCAGGCCCGCCTTCTCCAGCTGTCGTACGCGATTGGAAAGGGTCGCCTCGGGCCATTGCGGCTTGGCGCCAAACACCGCCAGCAGATCCTGCGCCCAGAGCCCATGCACCTGCTGTGTGAGAAACGTGCCTCGCGGGGCGAGCACACGGGCCACCTCATTCGCATCGAAGGCGGAATGACGATTCAAGACCAGGTCGAATTCGCCATCGGCGAAGGGCATGGGAGCCTTATCAGCCAATCTGACGGCCACGACCTTCACTCCCAATGGCGTCAAGCGCTCCTTAGCCAACGCGAGGTTGGGAGGGTAATCCTCCGTGACCACGACCTTTTCCGGCCAGTATTTCCTCAACTCTAGTAGGCGCTCACCACCGCCCGTGCCCATGTCGAGCGCGGAGGATGATCGGCGCACAAGGACGGCGGCTCGCGATAGATAAGACCACGGTGGCTTCTCCTCGAACATCCTGGCGTCCAGATAGGAGAAGTTCCACCCGATGAAGGGCTCGCGCTCCTCGCGCTTCCAGATCCTGATGAGGCGGTCGCGCTGCGATTCGCTTGCTTTCATGAAGATATCCTCTCGATGAACAGCACCACTTCGAGAATAGACAATAAATTGCCAGGATGCAATTAGACTACTGGGCCAATCGCGGACTATCGAGAGAGAACGAGCACGTCTCGGAAAGGCATGAAGGCATATTGGCCAGATCGTCCATCAGGCTCGGCGGGATAGCGTCAGGGTCCGCCGAGGTGGCACCCAGAATCCACTTCGCGTAGATTGGGGTGAGATCGCAGTGGCAAGTCTCCTGTGCGACCGCTAGCAACCCTTCCGGCGTCGCGATGCGATATCGATAGCGGCTTAAATAGACCCGCAGGAAAGCTCGAAACGCGTCGTCCCCCATGGCCCGCCGCATCTCGTGGAAGAAGAGCGGCCCCTTGGCATAGACGATCGGCCCATAATCCGCCTCGCTAAAGGCGCTCACGGGCTGCCCCACGGGCTGATCGCGCCCCTCTTTGATCAGCTGACGATAGGGCCTCTCAAAGGCGGCCTCTCGCGCGGCCGCGGCGGCTATCCGGCCGTATTTGGCCTCCATGTACATCAACGTGGCGTATTGGGCCAGCGCCTCATCCAGCCAGGGCTCATCCACCTGGTCGCTGCCCACCAAGCCATACCACCATTGATGAGCCGTCTCATGAACCACGGCCCACTCGAAGAACCCTCCCCGCAGTCCATAGAGGTGATCCGCGATCACGATGAGCCCCGGATATTCGATCCCGCCGGCCGACGTAGGCGTCGCGGCCACGTCCAGCTCGGCAAAAGGGTATGCCCCGAAGGTCTCGCTGAAGTAGCGCAACGCCCATGCAGCGTAGTCGAGCGCCCGTCGCCCCCCGGCCTCATCCTCTGGCTTATAAAACGAACGCACCGTCGTCGAGCCCACGCGAGCTTCGCTCACTTCATAGAGTGGCGAAGCCACGAGGTTGAAATCGCGCATCGGACCGGTCACTAGGGTCCACGTCGCGGTGCCATCCCTGTTGTCTTCCACGGCCAGGGCTGACCCCGAGGCGGCTATCTTCCATCCGGCTGGCAGTGTGAACCGGACCAGATAGAAGCTCACATCCGCATACACGACATCCCCATACGACGGGGGCGCCTCCACGTTCCATCCCTCGTCGTCATACACAGGGATCGAGGGGTAGAACCCGGCCAGCGCCAGCACGTCATCGATGTAAGACAGCGCGGCGTAATTCGGCCCTGGCTCCGCGGGGACATCGACCGTAAACGACAGCTCAAACGTCACGACCTGCCCTGGCACCAGGGGAGGCATCATCGGGACGCGCAGCGCGCTCCCGCCAAGCTCCACCTCGGGTGACATGAGGACTCCATCCACGGTGAGCGAGGAGATCTCAGCATGGCCGAAGCCAGGCAGATTGGGGAACAGCCGGAAGTAGACGGCATCCAACGGTACTGACTCGTTATTCACATACCGGACCATCTCCCGTCCGGTCACCCGACGCGCAACTGGATCGAACCGGGCGTCGATCACGTAGCGCGTGGGGCGCAATGTCTCGACGGCCCATGCCACATCCTCGCGCGCCTCCAGGATCATGGCTCGCTCGAAGGGCGCCCACCCTTCTGGAGCGAGGACGTCCAGCCATGTCTCTGGGAGGGGGCTCGCAATCGGCGCGGCGGGGGTCAGGACAGTAGGAGGAGGAGATACGCCCCCAACAGGGGATAACGACGGCTGGCAAGCCGCCGCCCATAAGAGGAAGCAGAGGAGGGCGAACGACGCCATGCCTGGCCATGTCCTGAACAGGCCCCTTTGAAGCCCTCCCCTCTCTACGGATGCCCGGCCGTCAATATCCATCGCTCGTACACCGATTGGACATCTCGCCCCGAGATCCGCTCGGCCTCGGACAGCATGGCCTCAGGGGTCAGGACCTGATAGCGGTAATCGGTCACCAAAGCCTGTAACCACTCGAAGAAGGCCTGATCTCCCATCTTCTGACGCAGGGCGTGGAAGAAAAGGGCCGATTTAGCATAGACCATGATCTCGTAGTTGAGGGGGCTGAAGCCAAATGCCGACTGTCCAACGACGGTATCCAGGCCGCTCTCCCTGGCATAGGCCACCGGGATCTCCCATCGATTATGACGGATCCTCTCCGCCACCTCTTTACCGTAGACACTTTCGAAGTAGATGTAGGCCGAATACTCGGCCAATCCCTCGTCCAGCCAGGGCCGGTTCACCGGATCGTTGCCCACCAAGTTATACCACCACTGGTGAGCGATCTCGTGTACGATGAGGAACTCTTGCTCCTCCTGGCGCTCGCGATACGTATCGATGCCGATGAGATTGACGACAGGGTATTCCATGCCTCGATTCTCTAGGGGGGCCTCCACGATGTTGAGCTCAGGGAAGGGATAACGCCCGAAGCGATCGTTGTAGACCTGCACCGCCGCGATGGCATACGCCAGCGCCCGCTGGCCGGCCAGGCGGTCCTCGGGCAGGAAATAAGAGTGAACCGTCGTATCATAGGCCTTCCCGGAAGCCTTCTCAAAGCGCGGGGAAAGGATCAACATGAACTCGCGTATCGGCCCCGTCACGATCTGCCAGGCGGCCATTCCCTCGGCCGTCGTCGTCCGGCTCACGACCGTCCCGGACGTGATCACAGTCATGTCCGGGTCCACGATCAACCGGACCTGATACAAAGCACTCTCCGTAAAGGCGACATCCGAGAACGAGGGAGCCGTCTCCAGATGCCACTTGAGGCGCCCGCCCTCCGTGTCCATCTCCGAGACCGCCAGGATGGGATAGCTCAGCGGCAGGCTGAGGATCCCCTGGCTTTCGCCGAACAACGCATATCCTGCAGGGATCAACGGGGCGTCCAGAGCCCACGCGTATCGCACTTCCACCGACTCCCCCTTGGGCAAAGGCTCTGTGAGCGCGACCTGGATGGCTGTGTTATCCGGTGTATAGCCGAAGGCGGCCATCTTACCATCGACCAGGATCTCCTTGATGGCTATGCTTCCCTGATATTGGGAGAGATTGGGATAGAGGCGGAAATAAAGCTCGGACAGAGGGAGCGTGTGGGTATTCGATACGATCACGGTGCCCGAACCTTCGAGGTGGCGCGTATCCACATCGAGACGGAGCTCGAGATCGTACCGGGGAAGCGGCGAGAGGCGATCGAAGTCTGAAGAGAAGGCTTCCAGCAGGGCCGGGCGATATGGCGCGTATGGATCCGGTGGGGACGCTAAGTCCTCCCCCAGGCAGGCGGTGAGGAGAACCACGACGATCAGCATCCCTGTAAGCCAGCGTATCGCGCTCATTGTCATCTTCCCAGGACGAAGGGATAGGAGAAGACCTCGAGAACGATCTTAAAAACACATGCCGAGAGAGCCCAGCCCATTATAGCCCAGCCAGCGCGCCCTGTCACGCTGGCGACACAAGCATAACCTCGCCCCCATCCATAAGATTTGCCTGGAGCCGTTTCCTGGGTAACATAGAGACAATACGGTGTTTTCGAGGGCATCATGGGGTCAGCGCAACGAGAGCGAAAAAGCCTCCAGGCAGCCAATCTGGGCCTGGTGGCGAACGCCTTTCTAGCCGTGTTGAAGACGGCAATTGGCATCCTGGGGCATAGCCCCGCGCTATTGGCCGACGGGATCAATTCCACGTCGGATGTCGCATATTACGTCATCGTCAGCGTGTTCATGCGACGGGCTGGCAAACCCGCGGACGAGGAGCACCCGTACGGGCACACTCAACTGGAGAGCATCGGTGCGCTCGTGGTGGGCGCTTTCGTCATCACCACCGCGGTTGCGGTCTTCTGGAACGCGCTGGATAAAATGTACGGCCTCTTCATCGGCGAGGAGAGCTTCGGGGGCGCGGCCGAGATCGCGCTGTGGGTCGCCCTGTTCACGGTGGCCCTCAAGATGGGACTGACCGTGTTCACCTATCGCATCGGACGTCAGACCAGGAACGCGGCCGTGCTCGCCATGGCCTACGACCACCGCAACGACGTGCTCTCAGCCTCGGCCGCGGCCGTTGGCATCTTCCTGGGACGTATGGGCTATCCGTGGGTAGACCCCCTGGCCGGCGCGTTGGTCGCCCTGATCATCCTGAAGACGGGCATCGAGATCCTGCGCGAGTCCTCGGAGGACCTGATGGACACCGTGCCAGGTCGCTCGCTCGCCCGACAGATCTACGAGCTGTTAGCAAGGGTGCCCGGCGTGCGAGAGGTGGAGGAGATCCATGCCCACCGGTTCGGCCCCTATCTAGTCATCAACCTGACCATCGGCGTCGATGGAGCCCTCAGCGTGGCCGCCGGGGACGAGATTGCCTCCCAGGTCGAACGCACGCTGTATGAAAACATTGAGTTCGTGCGCCGGGTCCACGTGCATTATCACCCCGTCCGTGGGCCATCGCCCTCCGAAATGGAGCGACGCTCCCAGACAGCTGACGGGGAACAGCCCACAATAACGGTCTCATATCGCCGCGAGGAGAGCGCCCCGCTCGCATAGGAGGGCTATCGATGGAGGCCACGACGGGGGATACGGGACGCTTCTCGCGCGATTTCTTCGCCCGCGATACGCTGGAGGTGGCCCGAGACCTGTTGGGCGCGCGGCTAGTACGTCTGTGGAACGGCCGACGCCTCAGCGGCATCATCGTCGAGTGCGAGGCCTACATCGGCCATGACGATACGGCCAGCCACGCCAGCCGGGGGCGCACCCGACGCAACGCCGTGATGTTCGGCCCGCCGGGATACGCCTACGTCTACTTCACCTATGGCATGCATTGGATGCTGAACGTGGTGACCGAGGAGGAGGGCTTCCCGGCAGCGGTCCTGATCCGGGCTCTGGAACCCGTCGAGGGCATCGAGGCGATGCGCGAGCTGCGACAGGCCGATCGGAGACACCTCAAAGATCGCGATCTGACCAGCGGACCCGCCCGGTTGACCCAGGCTCTGGCCATCGATGGGACGTTCAACGGCGCGGATCTGATCACCGGGGACCTGCTGTGGCTGGAGCCAGGCAACCCCGTGCCGGATCACTGGGTGGCACGCGGGCCTCGCATCGGCGTCCACTACGCCGCGGAAAAGGACAGGACGGCCCCCTGGCGCCTTTGGATCCGCGGCAACCCCTACGTCTCCCGGTAAGACACAACGTCACCGACTTCCTGGACCCAGGGAGCAAGCCTTGTCCGAGTTCCCCACGAAACTCCTCACAGAGCTGGTGACACGTCACGTCGAGACGGACGCGGCCTCGCTGCGTTTTACCCCTATTCGCACGGGCAAACATAACCGTTCATACTGGGTGGATAGTGAGGCTGGACGGTTCGTGCTGCGTATCGCCCCGCCGGATGACGCGGGGTTCCTTTTCTACGAGCGCCTGATGATGCGCCAGGAGCCCGACCTGCACGCGCTCATCCGGGAGCGCACCGCGCTCCCGGTGGCGGAGGTTATCGGATACGACTTCAGCCGCACGCGCATCGATCGGGATTACATACTTATGCGGGCCCTGCCGGGCACCCCCATGAGCGATGTCCACGATCTCACGCGGGCGCAGTGGCAACGAGCCCTGCGGCAGGTCGGCGCGTATTTGCGTCAGCTTCACGAGCTGACCGCGCCGGATTGCCTGGGGATCCACGCCTATGGCTATCTGGGCGCCCACCGGCCTATGGAGCCGCAGCCGACCTGGGCTGAGGCGTTTCGGGTTATGTGGAACAAGCTATTGGATGACGTCGAAGCGTGTGGGGCGTACACGGCCGATGAGGCCCAGACCATGCGCTCGCTGTTGGAAGCCTACTTTCCTCTCTTCGACCGCCCCGTCGAGCCGCGGCTGTTGCACATGGACATCTGGAGTCAGAATATCCTGATCGATGAAGAAGGGAACGTGACCGGCCTGGTGGACTTCGACCGCGCGCTATGGGGCGACGTGGAGATCGAGTTCGCCGTGCTGGACTACTGCGGCATCAGCGAGCCGCCGTTTTGGGAGGGTTATGGCTCGCAGCGTGACATCTCACCTATGGCGGTGATCCGACAGCGCTTTTACCTGCTGTACGAACTGCAGAAGTACATGCCGATCAGCGTATGGCGGCGGCGCAACCGGGTCGAGGCGGAGCGCTACAAGCGTCAATGTATCGCCCTGGCCCGAACCCTCATTCGATGAAACACAAACGCTCATATTAGCATACATGACACACGTATGTATGGGCGAGGCATACCTCGCCCATACCAGAATGGCCGAATTGTAGGGCGCACAGCCGTGCGCCCTACAAAACACGCCTTTAAGGAAGCAGGTGTTACCTATTCCAATATAAGCGAACACAAAAAACCAGGCACCGGATCAGCCGGTGCCTGGACGTCCTTCAGACGTGCTCTATAGAACTGGACCTAATCCGTCTGCTCGATCAGGTACTTCTCCACACCCATGTGCTTCATCTGATCCATCTGGGCCTCGAGCCAGTCGAGGTGATCCTCCTCATCCTTCAAGATCGACTCGAGGAGCGCCCGCGTCCCGTTGTCGCCAGCCTCAACGGCCACCTTGATGCCTTCATTGTACGCCTTCACCGCGCCTTCCTCGGCCTTCATATCGTTGCGATGCATCTCCTCAACCGTCGAGCCGATGGAGATCGGGTTGAGCTTGCTGACGACGGGCTTCCCCTCCAGGAAGATGATGCGGGCGATGAGTTGCTCCGCGTGCCGCATCTCCGTGATGGCCCGCTGTTCGATCGCCTCATGCAGGCGCTCGTATCCCCAGTCGGCGCACATCTCCGAATGTACCATATACTGATTGATGGCCGTCAGCTCATCAGCCAGAAGCTCGTTCAGTACCTCGATGACCTTGGCATCGCCTTTCATGCTTCCCTCCTTCGATGAAACGGATATGATTCGAGCCGGGGTACACTCAATCCCAGCGTGCCGTGAGCGCTCAGGCATCCCCGGTATCATCTGGGCTAAAGACGTAAAGGACACGACACAACCACGCCCTTACGCGCGACAGCCCCGGGCTCGCCACGAGATGCTCCCCCTAATAAAGGGAAACTGCTCACCACTACAGCCGCATTATACACCGATCTCCTGATAAAGTCACGGACGCGTCGCTTTGGCGCCCTATCGCTCCTGGTGTACACTACCATTGGGAACCTTATCCCTTTAACAGGCGTTATTGAAGCGTGTCCGATAGCGGAGCAGATAACAGCAGAACCCATAGATAGCCTAACCGAAACGCTCATATTGGCATACACGACACGGTAGGGACAACTCCTACCAGAACGGCCGAATTGTAGGGGCGCACGGCCGTGCGCCCCTACAATGGACCTCTTTTCGAGGCGTGTGTCGCCTATTCTAATATGAACGAACCGAAGACGAGTTCCCTTGAGCACATTTAATGAGAAGTGAGCGGTCGTGCTCCTTACACCCGGAAGACGACGATGCGACATGTTTTGATCCTTCCATGGCTGGCGGTATCCCTCATAATCGTTGGGATCCTTCCCGGCCTATCCAAGGCGACCAGCGGGAATCCTGTCCTCATCCTCGCGCCCACGACCGTGGATGGCGGGCCGATCTCGCTGTCCATCCAGCCATATTTCGGCGGGCACTACAAATATGGTGAGTGGCTGCCCGTACGCGCCATCGTGCGCAACGATGGCCCGGACGTCGAGGCCGAGCTGCAGGCGATCCCTCCCGGCGAGAGCGTGACTATCTACGCCGTACCCGCGCCGCTGCCAGCAGGCGCCCGCAAGGAATTCACGCTATACGTGTTGCTGCCCTCCTTCGCCCGCACCCTCACCGTCAAACTGGTCGCGGGAGGGAAGGAGCTCGCGCAGGCGCGAGTGTCCGTCACTGGGCTGCAGAACATCTCCTACGTCGTCGGCGTGATCGCGCCGGACGCGACGCCCTTCGGCCTGTTGAAGGGGCTGGAGCTCGACGATGGCCGCCGGGAGGTGATCGTTGTACCGTTGTCCCTGTCCGATCTTCCCGATCAGGCCCAGGCGTTGCGCACGTTCGACGCGCTGATCCTGGTGGATACGGACACCACGTCGCTCTCGCCTGCACAGGTTCAGGCGCTTATGGATTGGATCGAGAGTGGGGGGCGGCTCGTCCTGGCCGGCGGGCCAGGCGTTGACCGCACGCTGGCCGGGCTTCCGGATGACATCAGGCCGGAGATCATGAGACGTGAGGTGTTGGACGGCACCCACGCGTTGGCGACGTTCGCTGGTCCCCAAGTCGTGGGCATCCCTGGCGAGTTCGTGGCCGCGCTGCCTCGTCGCGGCTGGGGACGGGTGCTCGTTGAACACGATGCTCGGCCGCTGGTTTGCGAGAGGCGCCTGGGCGGGGGGTGGATCACGTATCTGGCGTTTGACCCTGCCATGAGCCCGTTCCGTGAGTGGGCGGGTATGCGAGCCGTCTGGTCCGCGCTGCTGGCTCCCGGAGCGGCCTATCCGGAGAACAGGCCGCCGGATATATCTGAAGCACAAATGGCCGCCCAGCGACTGGCCTACACGTTGACCAACCTGCCATCGCTGGATCTACCATCGGTGCGCTGGCTGGGATTATGGCTCGCGATCTACATCCTCGTCGTCGGGCCGGCGAATTATCTCCTCCTGCGTCGTGCCCGGCGTCTGGACTGGGCCTGGCTCACCATCCCGGGGATCACCCTCGTCTTCGCCGGGGGCGCGTTCGGCCTGGGCTATCAGCTACGTGGGAGCGACCTCCTCATCAACCAGATCTCCATCGTGCGCAAGATGTATCCGGACGCGCCGGTATTGGTCCGCAGCTACGTGGGGATCTTCTCCCCGGCGCGTCGGACTTACGACGTCGTGATCGATGGACAGGCGCTGGCCTCGCCCCTTATCAGCGAGACACAGCGATGGGGCGGCCCTTTCAGACCGACACGCATGACTTTCGTTCAGGGCGATCCGGAACGGGTGCGAGGGATCCAGATCGACCAATGGGCCATGCAGGGCTTCCAGGTCGAGCGCTATGATCCACCCGATCGATGGGAGATCACGGCCGATCTCTCGTACGAGGAGTCGAGCGTGACCGGGGAGGTGAGCAACGGCACGCCCTATGACTTGACGGATGCAGTCGTAGTGGTGGGACAGCGTTACGCCCGGCTGGGCGACATCCCGGCCGGAGGCAAGGTTTCGGTGAACGCGAAGCTGCGTGGGGACGAGTTGGCCAGGCCGCCCTTCCCCTATGTGCTATTCGAGGAGATGCGCCGCGGCGCCAGCCCGCGTGAGATGCGCGTCATCTCGCTGAAGCAAAACTTGCTCGGCAGCATCTTTGATCCCGGGCCGGAAAGGCCAGGATTCCCGGCAGCTATCCTCCTCATCGGCTGGGCGGAGGAGAGCCCCATCGGGGTATCTATCCCTAACGCCCCGGCCGCGCATCTTCACACGACCCTGGTGCTGGCGGCTGTCCCGCTGCCTCTGGATGCTGGCAAAGTCATCCTACCGCCTGGGACGATCCCAGCCCGGTTGGTCCGATTCCAGGGCGAGGCGGGATGGTGCGGCCCGGGACGGGTTTTCATCGGGCCCACTGGTGAGGCGGAGATGGAATACCAGCTGCCGCCGGAGCTGATGGACGCCAACATCGAGGAGATCACCCTCGCCATCGCGACCGCCGTCGATGCCTCGGCTGGGTTGCCGAAGGCGGCGCTGTACGACTGGTCGAGCGATGAATGGATTGAGCTGGAGGACCTCCAGCGCGGCGTGAACACGATCCAGCCCGCTGACCGCTTCGTCCATCGCGATGGGGCCATTCGCCTGCGGCTGAGCGGCGAGGGGTTCCGCGGCGGCGATTGTCTGTGGTATGGCGTGGGTGTGAAGGCGGTACGCGAGCCATGAGCGAGTACGCGATCGAGACGAAAAGCCTGACGAAGCGCTACGGCAAGGTCACAGCGTTAGACCACCTGGATCTCCAGGTGCCCGAGGGCGCGCTGTTCGGCTTCATCGGCCCCAACGGCGCCGGTAAGACGACGACACTGCGCCTGCTGGCCGGGCTGCTGGAGCCGGACGATGGCGAGATATGGATCGATGGGCGCCGGATGCAGGACGATCCCCGAGGGATTCGATATCGCATTGGCTACATGCCCGACTTCTTCGGCGTGTATGAGGAAATGCGAGTGTGGGAGTACCTCGACTTCTTCGCCCGCTGCTATGACATTCCCCATCATGAGCGCCTGACGCTCATCGAGGAGCTCCTGCACCTGGTTGGCCTGGAGGGGAAGCGGAACGACGATGTCAGCACGCTATCGCGGGGCATGCAGCAGCGCCTGTGCCTGGCCCGCGCGCTCGTCCACGATCCGCAGATCCTGCTCCTGGACGAGCCAGCGTCCGGGCTTGATCCGCGCGCCCGGGTGGAGATGCGGGAGTTGCTGCGCGAGCTCGGCCGGATGGGCAAGACGATCATCGTGAGCTCGCATATCCTGGCCGAGCTGGCCGAGCTATGCACCCAGGTGGGGATCATCGAGCGAGGCCGCCTCGTCGCCAGCGGCGATATGGAGGCCATCCGCCGGCAGATGACGGGCGAGCGGCTGTTGCAGATCCGGGCTTTAACAGAGCCCGAGGCCGTCCTCGAGCGCCTGCGCGACTTCCCCGGCGTGGGCGATCCCATTCCGATCCCCCAGACCGATGATGGCTCGGGCTGCCTCGTTGAGGTCCCCTTCACGGGTGACGATGAGAAGGTCGCCGCGCTGCTGACCCATCTCGTCACCGGGGGCATTCCCGTCATCCACTTCCAGGAGGTGGGGACCGATCTGGAGGAGATCTTCCTGCGGCTGACCAAGGGGGAGACGGCGTGATGCGTGGGGCTCTCGCTGTGCCTTCAGGGCTGAAATTCTCACTCCGTTGGAACCCCGTGCTCGTGAAGGAGATGCGTGCTCGCATGCGCGGGCCGCGCGCGTTCGTGATCCTGACGGGGTTCCTATTCCTGCTCGGGGTGGTCACGTTCGGGCTGTATCAAATGACCGTGGCCAGCACAGGCTTTTGGGGAGGCGGGCCGCCGCTGGGGGCCGTGATCGGCCGCTCGGTGTTCGCCGGCCTGGCCTTCTTCGAACTCTTCATGGTCTGCCTAATCACGCCCGCGCTCACGGCTGGGGCCATCAGCGGCGAACGGGAGCGCCGCACGCTGGACACGCTCCTGGCGACGCCTCTGCATCCGTGGACGATCTTGTGGGGGAAGTTGATCGCGAACCTGAGCTATGTCCTCCTGTTGATCCTGGCCGCGGTGCCTATGGCCAGCCTGGTGTTCCTCTTCGGCGGGGTAACCCCGGGCGATATGATCAGGACGCTGATCATCCTGATCCTCTGTGCGGTCACCTTCGGCGTCCTCGGGCTATTCTTCTCCGTATGGTTCAGGCGCACCGGGCGGGCCACCGTGGCCAGCTACACCGTGCTATTGGCCCTCGTGTTCGGCATCTACTTCATCTACCTCGTCATCGGCGTGACCCAGAGGGCCCAGCCGCCGCGTTATATCCTCTTCCCTAGCCCGGTGGCGGCGATGGCATCGGCGTTGACGGGAGGCATCTCGCCCAACGCGGTGGGCTCATTAACGGGCCCCCTGTTGCCCGTCCTGTGGGTCCTCGGAGGCGGCCCCATCGATCTCCCGCCAGATGAGGCAGTCGCCCTGCGGCCGCTGTGGCATTACACGACCGGCATCTACGTCGTCTTAACGCTGATCCTCCTCATCGCCAGCGTGCAACTGCTCAAGCCGATCCAGCGATGGCGCTTCGGCCCCAGAGGGACCCTCGGCCTGATCGCGCTCGCGGCGCTGCTCATCGGCGGCGGATATGTTTTCTACGGCCCCCCGAGCTATGAGCCCTTTGGCTCGCCGGTAGTGGCGCGGCCGGCGCCGGTCCCGGTAGAGCGGATGCCGCCGCCCCCTATGGCGGTCCGGGAGGTCGTGGTGCGGAAGGTCGCGGAGCCCACAGCCAGTGTCCAGCCGGAGGGAACGGCCGAGCCGTTGCCCACGTTGGAGATCTCGCCTGATCGAACGGCCGAGGAGCTAGGCGCCATCTATGTGGCGGCCATCGAGGCGCTCCTCAAGACCTCAGATCAGCCCATAGAGGGGCTCACCCTCTACGACGCGACAGACGTCGGCCTGCTCGCCGATCCAGCCCTTGAGGGGAGCAAGCCTCGTCGCCTGCCACGCCCGACGCTGGAGGCGATCACCACCCGGCTCACCCGCGGGGGAGAGATCTCGGTCACCGTCGCCGAATATAACGCGGCGCGATCTCCTGAGGAGGCATTGAAGGAGGGCGGGCTGCCGCGAGAGAGTCAGGCCGTGATCGGGCTGGGCGCGCCGTCGTGGCTGGATGACGGCCGCGTGAAGGTGCCCATCAGCATCCTTACATCGTCGGGGATCGAGGAGGTCCGCGTCTACACGCTAGCGGCGGAGGATGGCCGATGGGTGGTCGTAGAGGACAGTGGCGTGCTCCTGCGACGGGGATATAAGACGGGTGATGATGATGGATGATCCCTTGATTCCCCACGTAGAAGCCATCAGGCGGTGGCTGCACCTGCGGGACACCGTGGAATGGCTGGCGCGCACGGCGTGGATCCCGCTGATCCTGGGCGTCGTCGTCCTGCTGGCCAGCCGGACGATCCCCTGGCCACGTTACAGGTTGTGGGCCTGGGCCCCTGTGGGGCTGTGGGTGCTCATCGTCATCGCTTACGCGGCGGTGCGGCCGCGCACGCTGATGGACGCTGCGCGGCGGGCGGACGCGGAACTCGCCCTGAAGGATCGCCTGGCCACGGCGTTGGCGCTGAGCCGCGGGCCTGACGGGTTCGATCCCGATCTGGTGACGCGGCAGCGGGCGGACGCGCTGAGATCGGCGAGGGCGATCCAGCCCAGTCGTGACCTGCCTATCCGCTGGCCTCGACGGCCGTTGATGTGGGCCACGGCCATGTTCCTGGGCGCGCTGGCCCTGATGTTCATCCCCAACCCGATGGACGCCGTATTGGAGCAACGGGCACGGGTCGCCCAGGCGACGGAGGAGGAGGCTCAGAATCTGGAGAAACTGGCGGAGGAGATCGAGACCTCCGAGGCACTGAACGAGGCCGATAAGGAGGCGCTCCTCAAGGAACTGAGGGAGCTGATCGCCCGGTTGCGGGATCATCGAGGGAATCCGGAGGAGGTTCTGACGGATTTATCGGAGTTCAAGGCCCGGCTGCGGGACCGCGTCGATCCACAGCTCGCGGCGCGGCAGGCGGCGCTGGAGAGCCTGAGCGCGCGGGTGGCGCGCCTGGCGGGCATGGAGGATCGCCGACCCTCGCTGGATGAGACGGCGCGGCTGTTGGAGGCGTTGCTGAGGAATGTGGGCGAGATGACGCCGGAGGAGCGAGAGAGGATAGCGGAGACATTGGAGGAGACAGCTAGTCGATTGGGCGAGGCGGACGCGGCGCTGGCTCGGGCTTTACGGGACGCGGCGGCCGCCGTGCGACGGGGTGACGTGCAAGGTGCCCGGAAGGCGGCCGCGCGCGCGGCCGATGCGCTGCACGCGGCGCGCCGGGACCTGGCGCTGCAGGAGGCGCTGGCGCGGGCGTTGGGGCAGGCGGAAGCAAGCGGGCGCCGCATCGCCAGTACCGGGGGGATGCGCGCGTCTCCTGGTATGCAAGAAGGAAGCGGTGCCGGAACGGCGCCGGGAAGGGGCTTCGGCGGCCAGCCGGGGGGAGGAGGTGGCACCCAGGCCGATCGCCTGCCGCCCAGCACCGGGACAGGGCGGGCGAGCGCTCCGATGGAGCCTAATCGCCCATACAACGTGGATGAGATGGTCTACGCGCCGGGGGCGAGGGCCTCGCAGCGGGAGGCCGGAGCTGGCGAGCCGGAGTTCATCCCCGGGCAGGAAAGCGCCGAAGGCGAGGTTCAGGTTCGGGAGGGGGCGGCACCGCTGCCGGGGACGGCCAGGCCTGCCCTGGTACCGTACCAGGAAGTCTATCGGGAGTACGCCTCAGAGGCCGCCAAAGCGATGGAGCGAGGGTACATCCCGCTCAACCTGCGAGATTACGTGCGGGAGTACTTCACGGCCTTGGAGCCATAGCCTCATGAAGGTGCGTCGCACCTGTCTACGGTTTATTGACTTTCGCACGGCGAAAGAGACATGCGGTCTTGTCGTTCGTTTCGGATAAGCTTCTGGAACCGATATAAAGACCGGATGACCTCGTTCATGAACAAACAATGTGCGAATTTTGTAGGGGCGACGCATGCGTCGCCCCTACAGGGCCCCGTCGCTTCCTGGAGGTCAAGATTCACATATTGCTTTATTTAGGCGAAGATCTATTAGGAGAGAAACATGCCGGAAATGGACGCGGATCGATTCAGGCAGACAGCCCTGGCCATCGAGCGCGAGGTCGGCAAGGTCATCGTGGGACAGAAGGCCCTGGTGCGGGATACGCTGATCACGCTGCTGGCCGGGGGTAACGCGTTGTTGGAGGGCGTCCCCGGCCTCGGGAAGACCTTGCTCATCCGCACCCTGGCGCAGGCCATCGACTGCCATTTCAGTCGCATCCAGTTCACGCCCGACCTCATGCCGGCCGACATCGTGGGGACGATGATACTGGCCGAGGATGAGGAGGGCCGCCGTTTCTTCCGCTTCGAGCCGGGGCCCATCTTCGCCAACCTGGTGTTAGCGGACGAGATCAACCGGGCCACGCCCAAGACCCAATCAGCGCTGCTGGAGGCGATGCAGGAGCGCACGGTGACGGTGGCCAAGACGATCCATCAGCTCCCTGAGCCCTTCTTCGTCCTGGCCACGCAGAACCCCATCGAAATGGAGGGCACGTACCCTCTGCCTGAGGCTCAACTGGATCGCTTCCTCTTCAAGATCGATGTGCCGTTCCCGTCCGTGGAGGAACTGGTGGAGATCGCTGAGCGTACGACCGGCGTGGAGGTGCCGGAGGCCCAACCCGTCGCCGACGGCGAGACGATCCTGGCTATGCAGCGCCTGGCGCGCGGTGTGCCCATCGCCGAGCACGTCACCGAGGCCGCGGCGCGCATCACCCGGGCGACGCATCCGGACGATCCTGGTGCGCCGGAGAGCGTGCGCCGCTATGTGCGATATGGTGCCAGCCCGCGCGGCATGCAGGCCCTCATCCTGGGAGGCAAGATCCATGCCCTGCTGGACGGCCGCTTCAACGTCGCCCTGGACGACCTGCGAGCCGTCGCCCGGCCAGCGCTGCGCCATCGCATCATCCTCAACTTCGAAGCTCAGGCGGAGGGTATCACGCCCGATGCGCTCATCGACGAGGTGGTCGATGCGGTCCTGGCGTCCTTAACTGTCACTTGAAAATTCTCGAACTGGGCTTCGGACAAAGGCCTCTTCACTAGGAACAAAGAAGAGGGGAACCGCTAAGGGCGCAAAGAGCGCCAAGGTCTTCAAAGTGTATCCTAACTGGCTTGTCTTTTGTGAATCCCTTTGCGTCCTTTGCGCTCTTCGCGGTTAGAAGGGCGAATCGTCTAACACAGCGTTAAGCTGGATAAAATTGAGGTAACCAACTTTGTTCGATGAAGCGTTTCTACGGCGGCTGGAGCAGCTTGCGCTGGTGGCCCGCCAGGTCCGCCATGGGCGGACGCAGGGCGAGCGGCGGTCCCCTAAACGCGGGCGTTCGGTGGAGTTCGCCGACTATCGGGATTACGTCCCCGGCGACGACCTGCGCATGGTGGACTGGAACGTCTACGCGCGGCTAGGGCGGCTCTTCGTTAAGCTGTTCGCCGAGGAGGAAGACACCACCGTCCACTTCCTTCTGGACGCCAGCGAGAGCATGCGGTTCGGCCAGCCGCGCAAGTGGGATTACGCCATGCGCCTGGCGGGGGCGTTAGGCTACATCGCCCTGGTGGGCATGGACCGGATCACCGCGGCCGTGATGCATGAAGGCCGGCTCACGACCATGCCGCCCATACGCACGAAGCGACAGGCGTTGGCCTGGTTCGATTGGTTACAGGCCATCCGCCCGGGCGGGGAGGCCCACCTGGGGCCGGCGATGCGGGAATACGCGGCGCGCGCTCAGGCCATCGGCCCCGCCGTAGTCATCGGCGATCTCCTGGATCCCTCATGGGATGAGGGTTTATCCGCCTTGTTCACCTGGCGGTTCGAGGTCACCGTGCTGCACGTCCTCTCGCCGGAGGAGGTGAACCCCGATCTGGAGGGAGACCTCGAGCTTATCGACAGCGAGACCGGTCAGGCGGTGGAGATCACCGCGGATTATGATCTGCTGATGCGCTATCGGGATCGTGTAGAGGCATGGCGGACGCAGATCAAGGACTTCTGCGCCCAGCGTGAGATGAACTATGTCGCCATTGAGACGTCTGTATCACTCGAAGCGTTGCTTTTCTCCCACTTGCGCGTGCGCGCCGTGCTAAGGTGAGTATTGTGGGTAGGCGATGTCATTTCTGAACCCATCAGCTTTAGCGCTCGTTGCCTTAGCCCTTCCCATCATCGCACTCTACTTCCTCAAGCTGCGACGGCAGCCGTATACCGTGTCCAGCACTTACTTATGGCGACGCCTGTTGCGGGATACAGCGGCCAACGCGCCGTGGCAGCGCCTGCAGCCGAATCTCCTGTTGCTGTTACAGCTTCTCATCCTGGCCCTGCTCGTCCTGGCGCTGGCCCGTCCCTTCTCCTGGACCGAGGCGGCGGCCGGGGACCACGTCATCCTCATCCTGGACACCTCGGCCAGTATGCAGGCGACCGATATGGCACCCAACCGGCTAGCGGAGGCCGTCAAGCGGGCTCGCCGCCTGATCGACGCGCTACCGGGAAGCGCGCGCGTCACGCTGATCGCCGCCGGGAGCGACACGCGTGTGCTGCTATCCGGCTCCACAGACCGCGCGCGCACCCATGAGGCCCTGGAGGCGCTCTCCCCCGGCACCGGTTCCAGCGACCTATCCGACGCCCTGAACCTGGCTGCCGCCATCGCCGCCCGCGAGCGCGATCCGGAGACCATCATCCTGTCCGATGGCAACGTGACATTGCCGGAGCACCTCGCCATCCCCGGCCGCGTTCGATACATCCCCATCGGGCGCGGCGCGGCCGAGCCCGACGCGATCGTGCCCAATCAGGCGATCACCGCGCTATCGCTGCGGCCGATCGCCGGGGGGAACGCCTTGATCGCGTTCGTGCAGGTGACCAACTTCGGCACCACGTCCATAGAGCGGCGGCTTTCGCTGTACGCCGATGGGCATCTGGTAGCGGCCCGAACGCTGAGCCTGCCGCCGGAGCGGCCACTCCCGTTGACCTTTGACGACATCTCGGCAGACGTCAGCGTCGTGGAGGCCCGCTTAGAGGGCGAAGATGCTCTGGCCCTGGACGATGTGGCATGGGCCGTGCCGCCCGCGCGCCGCACCCTGCAGGTTGATCTGGTCGGCCCCGGCAATCGCTTCCTGGAGACGGCCCTCTCGCTGTTACCAGGCTTAGAAGTGGCCGCGATCCAGCCGAGGGACTATCTCAGCGATGGATGCCCGTCGGCGGATGAGACCTGCCGCCGGGCCGATATCACCATCTTCGATAACACGACGCCCGAGGGCGAGCTTCCCCCGGGCGCGATGCTGTTCATCGCGCCGCCGCGGGCGACCTCCATCTTCTCGGTGACCGGACAACTCGAGGGGCCGGTGCCGATCCCCGCCCAGGCCGATGAGCCCTTGCTGCGCTACGTGGACCTCCGCGGGGTGCAGATCCAGCAGGCCTTTCGGATCCCACTCCCCGAATGGGCTCGAGCCGTCGTGGTAGCCGACGTATCGACCGACCGGTGTGAGGCACCCTGCCCTCTCCTCTTCGTCGGTGAGGTGGAGGGACGGCGAGTCGCCGTCTTGACCTTCGACCTGCGCAAGTCCGATCTGCCCCTGCGCGTGGCCTTCCCGATCCTCATAGCGAATCTGATGGACTTCCTGAGCGCCGGAGCGGGCGGGGCAGACATCCCGACGTGGGTCAGGCCGGGACAGCCTGTGACATTTCACGCCCCTCCTGAAGCGGAAGCCATCCTGATCACCCGTCCCGATGGCACAACGGAGCGAGTAGAGATAGAGGATGGACGGGCGGTCTATAGCGACACGACGTGGCTGGGGATCTACGAGGTCGCCTGGGTACCCTCAGGCATGGCCGTCGGGCAAGGCGAACGCCTTCTGGGGCGATTCGCCGTAAACCTGTTCGACCCTCAAGAATCAGCCCTCGCGCCGAAGAGCTCGCTACCCGTCCAGGGTACGGCGAGGACGGATATAGGCGAGGCGGGCCATCGAGGCCGCCGGGAGTGGTGGCGGCCGTTGGCATGGGGGGCGCTGGCGCTGCTCATGGCCGAGTGGCTTTACGCCCATCGAGGGGCGTTGTCAAGACTGCGCGGAACGATTGTGGCGCTCGCTCAACGCCCCACATCCACTCACGGGCATAGCGGACGGGCTGCGTAAATGAGGATCTCCTTCCTCCGATCGCCGGTGCTTCTGATCCTGATCCCGCTGATCCCCCTCATCCTCGTGCCGGTGCTGGCGCGAGGGTCTCGCTGGCGGGAGACATCCCCGCGCGTGTGGGGGAGCGTCGCCTTGCGCTTAGGCATCGCGCTGGCGATCGTGCTCAGCCTGGCGGGGATGCAGCTCGTACGCGAAGTCGATACGCTGACCGTCGTCTACCTGATCGACTTGTCCGACTCGATCTCGGCCGCGGAGCGTGAGCGGGCCGAGCGCTTCATCCGGGAAAGCGTGCAGGCGATGCCGCCGAACGGCCGCGCGGCCATCGTGGCCTTCGGCCACGATGCCCTCGTCGAGCGCCTGGCGAGCGAGGACAGAGATGTCCCTCCCATCGCCTCTGTGCCCGTAACGACACGGACTAACCTCGCCGCCGCGTTACGTCTGGGCCTGGCGCTCTTCCCGGAAGCCAGCCAGAAGCGTATCGTCATCCTCTCCGACGGGCTGGAAAACCTCAACCAAGCGTCGGATCAGGTCGATCTGGCCGTCGCCCGGGGCGTTGAGATCGATTACGTCCCCCTGGATACGACGCCCAGCGGAGCGGAAGCCTATCTGGATCGAATCGAGGCGCCCGCTCGGGTGCGCCTGGGGCAACGTTTCGAGGTCACTGCGGTGATCGAGAGCACGAAGCCCCAGTCGGCCACGCTTTACCTCTTCGAGGAGGGAAAGCTGATCCGCTCGCTGGCGCTGCGCCTGCAGCGGGGAACGAATCGCGTGCGAATCTCGCTCACCGCTGGAGGGTCAGGGTTCCGCCGGCTGCGGGCGGAGCTGATCCCAGAGGTGGATCGCTGGCCCCAGAACAACGTGGCCGAGAGCTTCACGGTGGTGGAGGGGCCGCCGCGCCTGCTGCTTGTGGAGGGGAAGGCCGGGGAGGCGACCCATCTGGCGGCGGCGCTAAAGGCCGCGGGTATGGAGCCGGTCGTGATATCCCCGGCGGAGATCCCGCAGGACCTGGCCGCGCTCGTCCGTTATGACGCCGTATTTCTCGTCAACGTCCCGGCGGAGGCCCTTCCGGATGGGGTCATGGAGGTACTGCCACGCTATGTGCAGGAATTGGGCCGGGGCCTGACCATGATCGGCGGCGATTCGAGCTTCGGTGCGGGCGGGTATCTGCGCACGCCGATCGAGGAGGCGCTGCCAGTCGATATGGACGTGCGCAGCAGGGAGCGAGAGCCTAACCTGGCCCTGGTGTTCGTCGTCGATAAGTCGGGCAGCATGGGGCGATGCCATTGTAACGACCCCAATGCGCTGCCCGGCCAGTATCAGCGGGTGGAGAGCGGGCTGCCCAAGATAGACATCGCCAAGGAGGCGATCCTGCGGACGTACCCAGTGCTGGGCCGATTGGACCTGCTAGGAGTGATCGCCTTCGATGCCGGCGCGCATTGGGCTGTCCGGCTGCGCCGCCTGACTGAGCTGGGGGAACTCCAGGAGGCCATCGGCGGGATCCAGGCGGAGGGCCAGACGAACATCTTCGCCGGGCTCAACGAGGCCGCCCAGGCCCTGTCGGAGATCGACGCCAGGGTCAAGCACATCATCCTGCTGACCGACGGATGGTCGCGCGCTGGCGCGTACGACGAGCTAGCGAAGCAATTGCGAGAAGAGGGGATCACACTCTCTGTGATCGCGGCTGGCCGGGGGTCGGCGGCGTATCTGCGCGGGCTGGCGGAGGCCGGCGGCGGACGATATTATCCGGCCCGCAGCATCCAGGAGTTACCCCAGCTCTTCTTGAAGGAGACCATCCGGGCCGCGGGGCGCTATATCATCGAGCGGCCATTCTATCCCGTTCAGACGGCGTCCGCCGAGATCCTGGAGGGGCTGACGGGATGGCCCCGGTTATACGGGTATAACGGGACCACGCCTAAAGCGGCGGCGCGCGTTCCTCTGATGAGCGCGGAGGGCGATCCGATCCTGGCCCTCTGGTCATACGGCCTGGGGCGGAGCCTGGCCTGGACCTCGGATCTGACGACACGTTGGGCCGTGGAGTGGGTCTCATGGGATGGCTTCTCGCGGTTCGTGGCGCAGATGGCCGGGTGGATCCTGCCCGCGCCCTCCTCGGATCGCCTGCAGGCCGAATGGCGGATCGAGGGAGACGAGGTCGAGCTCACCGTCGATGCCGTGGACGAGGCGGGACGCCCGTGGGATCTGCTGGATATGCGCGCCGTCGTGGTCGGCCCCGACCTTCACACTCATCAGCTGACGTTAAGCCAGATCGCCCCGGGGCGCTATCAGGCGCGCATGGCCCTGGATAAGCCGGGCGTATACATGCTTCAAGTCCTGGCCAGCGAACGAGGAGAGGCCGGCGAGGAGGGTGCACCGGTCGCTCAGATCACGACGGGCATGGCGATCCCTTACTCGCCGGAGTACCGCTGGCCTGCCCACGCGGAGGGGGAAGCTCTGCTCCGTCGCCTGGCGCAGGCGACCGGCGGGGATCGGCTCGTCGAGCCCGCGGCGGCGTGGACGAGGACGAGCGCTCCCGCCCGGTCGGCACGTCCCCTGGCCCCAACGCTCCTCCTGCTGGCCACCGTGCTGTTCCCAGCGGATGTGGCCGTGCGGCGCCTGCGACTGGGCGCTCGCGAATGGGGTCGTCTCAAGACATGGGCGCGCGAGCATATCCCCCAACGCCGAAGGAAGGGCGTATCGGAATGGCCGATCCCCCCCGCCAGACCTCAACGCCTGGGGCGGCTGTTCGCCGCTCGAGAGCGGGGACGGGCTCGCAGCGCTCGCGGCCGTTCTACGAGCGCACCCGCTGACCTGCCTCAATCTGAGGACGAAGAGTAGAGGACACAGCGGCGTGTCACCTACCATAGTCGGACCCTCATATGCTAAACCTCGTATAGGGCAGGTTTCCATACCTGCCTGTTGTCTTAGTCTGGCAGCGAGTAGGCAAATCACCAAAGAAAGGGTACAATAAAAGCGGCGTGGGGCATCCGACAGGGCTGCAGACATCGCGATCAGCCATGGGAGTACATCATGACCCGGAAGGCCAAGTTCATCATCAGCGACACCCATCTGGGGGCTGGCCGATACGAGGCCGGCAACGCGCTGGAGGATTTCATCAGCGACGCCGACTTCGCTCAATGGGTGAGTGAGCTCATCGCGGAGAGCGAGCGGGACGGCGTGGAGATGGAGCTGATCATTAACGGCGACTTTCTAGAGATGCTCCAGGTGCCCGCCGTACCGGACTTCGATCCGACCGCCGAGTATCCTCCCGACGTGTACGCGCCGAGCGATGAGGCGGCGTGTGTGCAAAAGGTGCGTCACGTCATCGAGGGCCACCCTGACGTGTTCACCGCCATGGCTGATTTCATCCACGAGAGCTCGCCTCGCCGTTATATCACCATCAATAAAGGGAACCACGACCCGGACGTGTACTGGCCGGGCGTGCAGGATGCCATCCGTCAGGCCATCGGCGCCACGGGTGATCGGACAAATCTGCTCGATTTTCCATCGGTGGCCGTCCAACGCGAGGGTCTCTACATCGAGCACGGCAACCAATATGCGGAGCGGATCAACCGCTATCAGAACTTCGCCGAGCCGTTAGATCCGGAGCATCCAGACCAGTTGGAACGGGTGCCTGGCTCTCGCTTCGTGTACGAGTTCTTTAACTCGCTGGAACGCCAGCGTCCGTGGATCGATGGGATCTCGCCGCTGACCGCGCTGGTGTGGTACGGCTTCCAGTTCGATCCTGGCTTCGCCCTGATCGCCCTGGCTGCGCTGCTACGGGCCGCGCCGGGGCTCATCGCCGGCGAGCTGGGATTTCGGGCAGCGACCCCGGCGCAGGAACGCGCGGCCGCCCTGTTAAACGAGATAGCCTCGTCCGAGCGACAGGCCGAGATAGCCCGCAGGCTGGCCGAAGATCCAGCCTTTCGAGCCACATTCTACCGCCGGGTCGAGGCGGCGCTGGACGAGGCAGGTCTGGAGGAGAGGCCTCCTTCCAGAGCGGCGCCCGGGGTCGAGCCGGATGCGTTCCAGGTGGCTCAAGACATCCAACGTCGCTACACCGAATCGCTGATCGCGGAAGCGGAACGCAAAGCCGCGGCGACGGGGGCCCTCGTGGTCGTCTTTGGGCATACCCATCGCCCCGTTGTACGCCAACTGTCGAATGGCGGCGTCTATATCAACAGCGGCACGTGGGTGTGGCGCGGGGATTTCGCCGGCGCAAACCGCGAGCTCTGGCGTGACCTCTTCGAGAATCCGGCGAAGTACAGCGGATATCGGGAGCCGACCTACGTGCGCGTGGACTACGATGAGGATGAGCGACCCCGGGCTGGGTTACACATCCTCAGCCTGCCGGGGACCATCCCACAGCCGCCAGCGCAGGAACGTATCGGGTGCCTGGAGGCGCTCAAGCGACTATTCACTCGGCGTTGATGGGCTCCGTATCCCGTACTCGGTGTCCGTTTGATCCACGAATCGTTTATGATACAATCCTGTACAGAATCCTGTAAGATCGAAGAGGCCCTTTACACAGGTGAACGTAAAAGCGTTTGCCCGTCGCGGATGGCGGTGCTATAATGGGAATCGCCCCGCTGACGGTGACGTCACGCTTCTCATCGTTTGGCCCCACCGGCCAGGATGGCCGGATGACGAATACACGACATCATCCGCAGGTTAGAACCATGTCCCTAACACTCGAGGAAGTTCGACACATCGCTGAGTTGGCCAAATTGGGTTTGACACCCGAGGAGGAAGAGCGATTTCGCGATCAGCTTTCCGCCATCCTGGACTACTTCGCCCGGCTGCAGGAGGTGGACACATCCGCCATCCCGGCGACCGCGACGGTGCTGCCCACGCGCAACGTGATGCGCGACGATGAGGTGCAACCCTCGCTCAGCCGGGAGGATGCTTTGGCTAACGCTCCGGACGCGGCCGATGGGCAGTTCAGGGTCCAGGCTGTCCTGGAGTAGCTACCCGCGGAGGCATCACGCTCCCTGGAGTCCTCACCCTTGCCCCTTTGGAGAGCCCGACGCCATTGGGAGAGAGATGAGGGCCAGGACGCCAGGGGTTTTTCTATAACTGCAAACGAGGGAGAGCCCGTTGGACCTTTATGCATTGACCATCCACGAAGCGCGAGAGCTCCTCGACCGCGGTGAGGTCTCCTCTACGGAGCTCACCGAGGCTGTGTTGGAGCGGATCTACGCGCTGGACAACGAGATCAAGGCTTATCTGACCCTGACGCCGGAGCTGGCTATGGAGCAGGCGGCCGAGGCGGATCGCCGCCTGGCGGCTGGCGAGCGCACGCCGCTCCTGGGCATCCCCCTGGCCATTAAGGACGTGCTCTGCCTGGAAGGCGTCCCCACCACATGCGGCTCCCGCATCCTGGAGAACTTCATCCCACCCTATGATGCCACCGTAGTCGCCCGGCTACGGGAGATGGGCGCCGTCTTTCTGGGCAAGACCAACACGGACGAGTTCGCCATGGGCTCGTCCACCGAGAACTCGGCCTTCTTCACCACCCGAAACCCGTGGGATCTGACCCGGGTGCCGGGGGGCTCCAGCGGCGGGAGCGCAGCGGCCATCGCCGCCGACCTCTGTTTGGGCGCGTTGGGCACGGATACCGGCGGCAGCGTCCGTCAACCGGCCGCCTTGTGCGGCGTCACCGGCCTGAAGCCCAGCTACGGTCGGGTGTCCCGCTATGGGTTGGTCGCCTACGCCTCTTCACTGGACCAGGTGGGCACCTTCGGCAAGGACGTGGTCGATGCCGCCATCCTGCTCCAGGCCATCGCCGGGCATGACCCGCGCGATTCTACATCGATGGATCTGCCTGTGCCGGATTACCTGGCAGCCCTAAAGGCTCCCGACGTGCGAGGGCTGCGCGTGGGCGTCCCCCAGGAATATTTCATCGAGGGCATGCAGCCGGAGGTTGAGAAAGGGGTGCGCGCGGCCATCGCCCAACTGGCAGACATGGGCGCGGAGATCGTGGAGATCTCCCTCCCGCACACCGAGTACGCCCTGCCCGTTTACTACCTGATCGCGCCGGCGGAGGCATCGGCCAACCTGGCGCGGTATGACGGCGTGCGATACGGGCTATCCGTGGCCGCCAAGGACCTGTGGGAGACCTATCGCCGCACGCGCGGCCAGGGCTTCGGCCCCGAGGTCAAGCGCCGCATTATGCTGGGCACCTATGCCCTCTCGGCCGGATACTACGACGCCTACTATCTCAAAGCCGGACAGGTGCGTACTCTGATCAAGCAGGACTTCGAGCGGGCCTTCGAGCAGGTCGATGTGATCGTCTGTCCCACCAGCCCGACCACCGCGTTCAGGATCGGCGAGCGGATCGATGATCCGCTGCAGATGTACCTGGCCGACATCTTCACGATCTCCGTGAACCTGGCGGGCGTGTGCGGGATCAGCATCCCGTGCGGGTTCGACGACCAGGAGCTCCCCATCGGCCTGCAGGTCATCGGGCCTGCCTTCGGAGAGGAGCGCATCCTGTCGTTAGCCCACGCCTATCAACAGGCCACCGAGTGGCATAAACACCGCCCATCCCTACCGATACCAGCATGAGGATACTTACGAGGAAGAGGGTGCGACCATGAAGGTCATCATCCCACTGGCGGGATTCGGGACGCGTCTCCGCCCACACACCTACAGTAAGCCGAAGCCCCTGGTCCACGTGGCGGGCAAGCCGGTGCTGGGGCATATCCTGGACAAGCTGGCCGGCCTCGATCTGGAGGAGGTCATCTTCATCGTCGGCTATCTGGGCGAACAGATCCAAGAATACGTGGACACACATTATCACTTCCCGGCGCGCTACGTGGAGCAGAAGGAGCTCCTGGGACAGGCGCACGCCATATGGCTGGCGCGTGAGCACGTGCGGGACGACGTACTCATCATCTTCGTCGATACGATCTTCGAGACGGACCTAATGGCGCTACAGAGCGTCGAGGCGGACGGCGTGATCTACGTGAAGGAGGTAGAAGATCCGCGACGGTTTGGGGTGGCCGTCGTGGAAGGCGACCGGATCGTGCGCCTCGTGGAGAAGCCGGCGACCGATGAGCATCGCCTGGCGATCATCGGCGTCTATTATATCAAGGACAGTCCCTGGCTCATGCGCGCCATCGAGGAGCTCATGGCACGAGATATCCGGACTAAGGGGGAGTACTATCTCGCGGACGCGCTGCAGCTAATGATCGACCAGGGCGCACATCTGATCCCCAAAGAGGTCGATGTGTGGGAGGATTGCGGCAAACCTGAGACCGTCCTGCACACCAACCGATATCTCCTGTCCAAGCTCCAGGATAACGGCAAAAAGGCCCACCTGGTCAATACGACGGTGGTCCCGCCCGTGTACATCGCGCCGACGGCCAGGATCGAGAACTCGATCATCGGCCCATATGCGACCATCGCGGATCACGCTAAGATACGTAACGCGCTGATCCGGGACTCCATCATCGATGAGGGGGCCGAGATCTGCGATACGATGTTGGATCAGTCGCTGATCGGGAAGAACGCGGTGGTGCGAGGGCGCTACCACCGCCTCAACGTGGGCGACTCATCCCAGGTGGACTTCAGCGATGCCTATTGAGGCCCCGGTACGGTGTCGGGCGGAGACACGGTATCCTGAACGGCCAACGGAGGTCTATTGGGAAGGCGTCTGGCATCCCGTGAGCCTCTTGAGGAGCTGGCGGGAGCCGGGGATGATCTGCTTCCGCGTGCGAAGCGAGGCCGGACGGTGGTTTCTGCTCCGATATGACCTGGCGAGAGATCGCTGGGAGGTGAGCGTCGGAGACTGAGGGCGTGTCTGAGATGAACCGCAAAGACCGCAAAGAGCGTCGAGATCTTCAAGTCTCTTCTCCATGAGCAATCTTTGTAGAAGGCTTTGCGTCTTTTGCGCTCTTTGCGGTTAGGAAGCAAGTTCTCCAAGGCCCAATACAGGGCTTCGTGGGATACTTCGCTGACACAATCTAAGTGGCTGCGAGGGAGCAGCAAATGGAGGATCGACGATGATCGTAGGCACAGTGCGCGAGGTCAAGGATAACGAATATCGGGTAGGGCTGACGCCGGGTGGCGTGGCCTCCCTGGTGCAGGATGGCCACCAGGTATTGATCGAAACGGGCGCGGGGGAGGGATCGGGCATCACCGACGAAGAATACGCCTCCGTTGGGGCGGAGATCCTCCCCTCAGCCAAGGAAGTTTGGGAGCGTGCCCAGCTCATCGTGAAGGTCAAGGAGCCGGTGCCCGAGGAATATGGCTACCTGCGCCCGGACCTGATGCTCTTCACCTTCCTCCACCTGGCGGCCAATGAGTCGCTGACCCGGCAGATGATGGGGAGCGGCGTCACCGGCATCGCCTACGAGACGGTAGAACTGGCCGATGGATCGCTGCCGTTGCTGGAGCCGATGAGCGAGATTGCCGGCCGGATGGCGGTCCAGATCGCCGCTCACTACCTGGAGAAGATGAACGGCGGCCGTGGGAAACTGTTGGGGGGCGTCCCCGGCGTTCGACCGTCCGACGTGGTCATTATCGGCGGGGGGACCGTCGGCACCAATGCGGCGCAGGTGGCGCTGGGCATGGGCGCCCATGTCACCGTGCTGGACATCGATATCGAACGCTTGCGCTATCTGAGCCACATCCTGCACGGGAGCCTGACGACGCTGAATTCCGATCCACACAGCATCGCCAACTCGGTGAGCTACGCGGATGTGCTCATCGGGGCGGTGTTGATCAAGGGAGGCCGGGCGCCGACGTTGGTCACCCGGGAGATGGTGCGCACGATGAAGCCCGGGAGCGTGATCATCGATGTGGCCGTGGATCAGGGCGGCTGCGTGGAGACGAGTCACCCGACCACCCATAGCGATCCAGTTTACTTCGTCGATGGCGTGTTGCATTACTGTGTGGCCAATATGCCTGGGGCCGTGCCACGGACCTCCACTTTCGCCCTGGCCAACGCCACGATCCCATATGTACGCCGGTTGGCGGCGCTGGGGTTCGAGCAAGCCGTGCGGAGAGACCCGGCTTTGGCCCGCGGGGTGAACGTGTACCGAGGGAAAATCACCTACCAGGCCGTGGCGGACGCCTTCGGCCTGCCATACTCTCCGTTGGACACAATCCTGTAGACGGGAGGGCACATTGCGAGACTTCGTATCGGAACGCGTGCGTCGGGTGCCCCCATCCGGCATTCGGCGGTTCTTCGATATCATCGCGACGATGCCAGAGGTGATCTCGCTGGGTATCGGCGAGCCGGACTTCACGACGCCGCCTCATATCCTGGAGGCTGGCATCCGCTCCCTTCAACGCGGCGAGACCCATTACACGTCCAACTCAGGCACCATCGAGCTGCGTGAGGCGATCGCGCATCATCTGGAACGGCAGTACGGCATCCAATATGACCCCGAGCGGGAGATCCTGGTTACAGTGGGCGTGTCCGAGGGCTTATATCTGGCGATGAGCGCCTTCATCAACCCCGGCGATGAGGTCATCGTCCCTCAGCCATGTTTCGTGGCGTACACGGCCGAGGTGATGCTGGCGGGTGGTACGCCGGTTCCCATCGCCACGCGGGTTGAGGACCGCTTCCAGGTCACACCGGAGCAGGTGAAAGCCGCGATCACGCCGCGGACTAAGGCCATCCTCCTGGGGTATCCCAATAACCCCACCGGCGCGGTGATGAGCCGGGAGAACATGATGGCCGTCTGCGAGGTGGCCAAGCAGCATGACCTGCTGGTCATCTCCGATGAGATCTACGATCGCCTCGTCTACGGTGTTGAGCACGTGTGCGTCCCATCCTTGCCAGGGATGTGGGAGCGTACGGTGTTGCTGGGAGGGTTCTCCAAAGACTACGCGATGACCGGCTGGCGGATCGGCTACGCGGCCGCCCCGGCCGAGCTACTGGCGCCCATGCGTAAGATCCATCAGTACACCATCATGTCCGCTCCCACGACAGCGCAGGCCGCCGCGCTGGCCGCGCTCACCAACGGCGACGCCTGCGTGCAGGAGATGGTGGCGGAGTACGACCGCCGGCGTCGCCTGATCGTGGAAGGACTGAACAGCATCGGGCTGCCGTGCTTTGAGCCCCAGGGCGCGTTTTATGCCTTCCCGTCGGTAGCACACTCAGGAATGACGGATGAGGAGTTCGCGGCGTTGCTGCTGGAGGAGGAGCAGGTGGCCGTCGTGCCGGGCAGCGCCTTCGGCGCGGGCGGGGCAGGGTACGTGCGCTGCTCCTACGCCACCGCCTATGAGAAGATTGAAGAGGCCCTGGAGCGGATGGCGCGCTTCGTGCAACGACATGGGTAAGGAGGTCTATGGCTGATTACGAAGCGATTATCGGCATGGAAGTTCATGCTCAAATCGTCACTGCGTCTAAGATGTTCTGCGGGTGTAGCGCGGATTACGCAGGCGCGCCACCAAACACCCATGTGTGTCCGGTCTGCCTGGGTATGCCAGGTGTGCTCCCCGTGATTAATCGGCAGGCCGTGGAGCAGACGATACGCACAGGGCTGGCGCTCCACTGCCAGATCGCCCATGAGTCTGTCTTCGCCCGCAAGAATTACCACTATCCCGACCTGCCGAAAGGCTATCAGATCTCCCAATACGAGCTGCCCCTCTGCCGTGACGGGTGGGTGGAGATCGAGCTGGCCGACGGCCAACGGCGACGCGTGCGTATCCGTCGGGCCCACCTGGAGGAGGATACCGGCAAGCTGACGCACGTAGACGGATACTCGCTGGTTGACCTCAACCGCGCGGGGGTGCCTCTGTTAGAGATCGTGAGCGAGCCGGACATGCGCACGCCCGAGGAGGCGTATGCCTACGTCACGCGCCTGCGCCAGATCCTGCGATACCTGGGCGTGTGCACCGGTGACATGGAAAAAGGCGCCATGCGCTGCGAGGTGAACGTGTCCGTGCGGCCGGTTGGCTCCCCGGAATTGGGCACGAAGGTGGAGATCAAAAACCTGAACTCCTTCCGCTCCGTGCGTCTGGCGCTGGAATACGAGATCCAACGCCAGATCCGACTACTGGAGCGAGGTGAGGCCGTCGAGCAGGTGACAGTGGGCTGGGATGAAGATCGCGGCCGCACCGTGTTACAGCGCACGAAAGAGTCGGCCGAGGACTACCGCTACTTCCCAGAACCAGACCTACCGCCGCTGGTGATCAGTCCGGAGTGGGTGGAGGAACTGCGGACCACGTTGCCGGAGCTTCCGCTGGCGCGCCGGGATCGCTTCATGGAGACCTATAACCTCTCCCGACAGGAAGCCAACCTGCTCACGGAAGAGCGCGCGGTGGCCGATTTCTTCGAGGACGCGGTGAAGGCGTACGCGGGCGAGCCGCGCACGATAGCCAACTGGATCACGGGCGAGCTGTTCCGCCTCCTGAACGCGGAAGGCATCGAGATCACGGACGCCCAGGTGACGCCAGCAGGGCTGGCGGAACTCCAGACCCTGGTGGATCAGGGCACGATCAACCTGAACACCGCCAAGCGGGTGCTCGATACCATGTTTCACACCGGCCGATCGGCCAAGGAGATCGTGGAGGCCGAGGGATTGGCGCAGGTCAGCGATCAGGAAGCCCTGGCCGCCATCGTCGCCCAGGTCATCAAGGAACACCCGGAGGAGGTCGAAAAGTACCGCTCGGGCACAACGAAGGTGTTCGGCTGGTTGATGGGCCAGGTCATGAGGGCCACCCGCGGGAAGGCCAACCCCCAACTGGCCCGAGAACTCCTGCAAAAGATGCTCGACGAGTCGTAAACGCCGCACACGGGCAGGAGAGGAGGTTCCTTCAGGCACCCTTGTGGTAAATAGCACGATATGATTTACATCATAGTGCTTTTTCAATATCCTTAGGTAGATTAAGGGCCACCAATTCGAAACAGAACAGGCTATTTATGTTCATTTGGCCGTGAAGGCCAAAAAGGCTCGTGGAAGAGCACCCTCCGCGGGCCTTTTTGTTTTCCCCCAAGCCCTTGACGTTCGTTGATGAGCCTGGCGTTCCGGAGAAGAGGAGCATAGGTGAAGCGCATATACGTAAAGGAAGAATACTGCATCGCCTGCACCCTGTGCGAGATCCATTGCCTCGTACAGCATTCGCGCTCTCGTGACATCATTCGGGCGTTTAAGCGGGAGACCCCACGCCCGATCCCTCGCGCCATCGTGGAAAGGGACGGGCCGAACTCCCTCTCCCTGCAGTGCCGCCACTGTGCGGAGCCCCTATGTGTCTATAGCTGCCTGACGGGGGCTATGCATCGCGACGAGCAAACCGGCATTATCCTCGTGGACCCAGAACGTTGTATCGGCTGTTGGACCTGCATCATGGCCTGTCCATATGGGGTCATCCGGCGGGGGATGTATAAAGGACATCCCGTCGCCGTTAAATGCGATCTGTGCCCGGATCGAGAGATCCCCGCCTGCGTCGATAACTGTCCCAACGGGGCGTTAACCTTCGCTGAGGAGGCCCCTCATGGCTGACTACGTGATCATCGGCAATTCCGCAGGTGGCATCGGCGCCGCTGAGGCCATTCGCCAGGTCGATCGTGAAGGACGCCTTACCATCATCTCGGACGAACCATACCCGGCCTACTCGCGGCCGGCCATCTCCGAGGTACTGGCCCGCGAGCGAGCACTGGACCGCATCCTGTACCGGCCGAAGGATTTTTATCAGCGCCTAGGCATCCAGGCCATCCTGGGGACCCGGGCAGAGCGCATCGACTTCTCAGCCCGAGAAGTCTATCTGGCCGACGGCCGGCGTGTGCATTGGGACCGGCTGCTGCTAGCCACAGGCGGCACGCCGTTCGTCCCGCCTATGGAAGGCAAAGACCTCTTGGGCGTCTACACCTTCACGCGACTCGATGACGCCCTGGCTCTGGATCAACGCCTGAGGCCCGGCAGCCATGTTGTGGTCATCGGCGGCGGGCTCATCGGCATGAGCGTGAGCGATGCCCTCGTCAAGCGCGGCTGCCGCGTGACCATCGTGGAGCTCATGGACCGTATCCTGGGGACCATGTTGGATCCCGAGGGGTCGGCCCTGGCAGAGGCGGCGGCCCGACGGGCGGGCGTGGAGGTGATCACCGGACACACGGTGCAACGCATCCATGACGACGGCAACGGGAACGCTTGCGGCGTCACGCTGGACGATGGCCGCGAATTCGCCTGCCGGGCGGTAGTCGTCGCCATCGGCGTGCGTCCTCGGATCGATCTGGTGGCCGACAGCCCCATCAACGTGGGGCGAGGCATCCTCGTCAACGCTCGCATGGAGACGAACGTGCCCGGGGTCTATGCCTGTGGCGACGTGGCAGAGGCATATGACATCATCGCCGGAACCACCCGTGTGGTGCCCATATGGCCCGCCGCCTATCTGGGCGGCCGGGTGGCGGGGCTCAACATGGCAGGATGGCCCGCGGAGTATCCCGGCCATTTCCCCATGAACTCGCTCAAATACTTCGGCCTGAAGATCATCTCAGGCGGCGTTCAGGTCGCCGATGGCGATGGATACGAGGAGTTACGCCACGGAGATGACCAAAGCTACCGCAAGGTGATCCTGAAGGATGGCCGCATCGTGGGAGCCACTTTCGTCGGAAACATCGACCGCGCGGGGATCATCCTGGGGCTGATGCGTGAGCAACTGGATGTCTCCTCGCTCAAAGAGAAGCTCGTTAGGAAGGATTTCGGCCTGATTCACATGCCAGCCGAGTGGCGCCGCCAACGGCTGTATGGTGAGTATCCAACGCTGAAGACGCCTGGGCTGGTCTTGGATCGCCAGGCGGCCGTCAGGTCAGAGGTAGCCTAAAGGGGAGGGAGCTATGCAGCACCTGCAGCGATATCAGAACCGTTACGGCGATGACAAGGTGATCGAAGCATGCGGCCTGTTCGGCATCCTGGATACCTCGGGGCGACGCTTCTCTGGCGCCGAGGTGATCAAAGCCATGGCGCTGATGCATGATCGCGGCAATGGCCTGGGAGGCGGCTTCGCGGCCTACGGTATCTATCCTGAATACGCCGAGCATTACGCCTTGCACGTGATGACCATGCACGAATCGGCCCGCGAGCAGGTAGAGGATTTCCTCCGCCATCACTTTGAGGTGATCAAGGGGGAGCCTGTGCCCACCCGCCCGACGCCGGAGATCGTGAACCCACCGGACCTTCATCGATACTTTGTGCAGCCGCGCCGGGAGGACACCTCTGACATGATCGAGGAGGATTACGTCGTCGTCCGGGTGATGGAGATCAACACCCAGATCGATGGAGCCTTCGTCTTCTCCAGCGGCAAGAACATGGGCGTCTTTAAGGGGGTCGGTTACCCGGAGCAACTCGCCGAGTACTTCTGCCTTGAGTCATATGAGGGGTACATGTGGACCGGACATAACCGCTTCCCCACGAACACGCCCGGCTGGTGGGGCGGCGCCCATCCCTTCAACATCCTCGACTGGACGGTGGTCCACAACGGCGAGATCTCTTCCTACGGGACCAACGTCCGCTTCCTGGAGATGTATGGATATCGCTGCACCATGCAGACCGATACAGAGGTGCTGGCGTACGCGCTGGACCTGTTGATCCGGCGCCATCATTTGCCGGTGGAGGTGGCCGCCAAAGTGCTGGCCCCGCCACTATGGGGGGAGATCGAGCTCATGTCTCCGAAGGAACGGCGCCTGCACGAGACGCTGCGGCAGGTATATGGGAGTCTACTCATGAATGGCCCGTTCACCATCATCGCCGCGCATGAAGGCGAGATGATCGCCCTGGGCGATCGGATCCGCCTGCGGCCGCTGGTGGCGGGCATCAAGGGAGACCGCCTCTACGTGTCATCTGAGGAATCGGCTATCTGGCTGGTATGTCCGGACGTGGAGGTGACCTGGATCCCGGTAGGCGGCCATCCCGTGGTCGGCCGCCTAGGTGAGAAGCCCACACCGCCGGCCGATGTGGGATATGCGCTCCCCCTGGAGGTATCTCTGGACACCATGAAAGTGGAGGCATGATGAAAAGCATCCTGCCGCCCCGGTTCATCGTAGAGCGCGATCCCGATCGCTGTATCCAATGCCAGGTGTGCGTCAATCAGTGCGGATGGGACGTGCACTATTATGACGAGATCGATGACGTCGTACGTTCCTATGACGAACGGTGCGTGGCCTGTCATCGGTGCGTCGTCTTCTGCCCGACCCACGCGCTGACCATTCGCGAGCGGCAGTTAGACTATCGCCGCAACGCGAACTGGACGCCCGAGGCCATCGAAGACATCTACAAACAGGCGGAGACGGGCGGCATCGTCCTCACGGGCATGGGCAACGACAAGCCCTATCGCAATTACTGGGATCACCTGGTGCTGAACGCCAGCCAGGTGACCAACCCCTCCATCGATCCGCTACGCGAGCCGATGGAGCTGCGGACATACCTGGGGGCCAAGCCGGATCGGGTGGAGATCGATCCGGACACCTTCGATCTGCGCACCGAGCTGGCGCCCCAAGTGCCCATCGAGGTGCCGGTGCTGTTCTCCGCCATGTCCTATGGGGCCATCAGCCTGAACGCGCACGAGGCATTGGCCCGGGCGGCAGCCGAGGCAGGGACGCTCTTCAACACGGGCGAGGGTGGGTTGGCCCGCCACCTTTACAAGTATAAGGACCACACCATCGCCCAGGTGGCGTCGGGGCGCTTCGGAGTGCATCCCGACTATCTGGAGATGGCGCGCGTACTGGAGATCAAGATCGGACAGGGTGCCAAGCCGGGGATCGGGGGGCACCTGCCCGGAGAGAAGGTGAGCGAGCCCGTGGCCGCGACCCGCATGATCCCGGTGGGCACCGACGCGCTCTCCCCCGCGCCGCAGCACGACATCTATTCCATCGAGGATCTGGCTCAGCTCATCTACGCGCTGAAGGAGGCAACCCGATACACGAAGCCCGTATCGGTGAAGATCGCGGCCGTGCACAACGTGGCCGCCATCGCCAGCGGCATCGTGCGAGCCGGGGCGGACATCGTGGCCATCGACGGGCTGCGCGGCTCCACCGGGGCTGCCCCTAAGATCATCCGAGACAACGTGGGCATCCCCATCGCGCTGGCCATCGCGGCGGTGGATACCCGGCTGCGAGAAGAGGGCATCCGCAACCGCGCCTCCATCGTGGCCGCGGGCGGGTTCCGCAACAGCGCGGACGTACTGAAGGCGATCGCCCTGGGGGCGGATGCCGTCTACATCGCCACGGCCGCGCTGGTGGCTTTGGGATGCCATGTCTGCCAGATGTGCTACACCGGCCGTTGCTCATGGGGCATCGCCACGACGCGGCCCGATCTGAGCAAGCGGATCAACCCAGAGATCGGAGCCCAGCGTCTGGTCAACCTGCTGCGAGGCTGGAGTCTGGAGATCAAAGAGATGCTGGGCGGTATGGGCATCAACGCCTTAGAGAGCCTGCGCGGGAATCGGTTACACCTGCGTGCCGTAGGGCTGACCGAGGCCGAGATGCAGGTTCTGGGCGTGAAACCGGCTGGGGCATGATGATGTTTGAGATGCTGACGTGGGTAGAGAGGATGATCGAGATCGACGCCACAGGATTGCACTATCGCGAGCTCAATGAGCGGATTCACGCCGCGGTGGCAGAGGGCGCGGAATCGATTCGGCTGATCAACGTGCGTGGACAGCGATACATCGGCACCGGTCTGCGCAAGCCGGTATACATCGAGATCCACGGCGTACCCGGGAACGACCTCGCCGCGTTTATGGAAGGGCCGCGTATCGTCGTCTATGGAAACGCTCAGGACGGATGCGGCAATACCATGAACGCGGGGGAAATCATCGTTCATGGGCACGCAGGCGACATCACGGGGCTCTCCATGCGGGGCGGGAAGATCTTCATCCGTGGGAACGTTGGCTACCGTGTAGCTATTCATATGAAGGAGTATAAGGATCAACGCCCGATCATCGTCGTCGGGGGCACGGCACAGCACTTCCTAGGGGAATATATGGCGGGAGGCGTGCTCATCGTGCTCGGCCTGGATACCCCGCGCGGGGAACATACCGCCCGCTTCATCGGCACGGGAATGCACGGCGGCGTGATGTACTTCCGCGGCACGTTGAAGCCGGAACAGCTCGGCAAGGAGGTCAGCGTTCTTGAGGTGGATGAGTCCGACCGGGCGCTGTTAAGACAACTGGTGGGGGAGTTCTGTCACCATTTCGGTTATGATCTCGACGAGATCATGAACGGCCAGTTCATCAAGCTGCTGCCACTGTCTAAGCGGCCTTATGGACGGTTATATGCTTATTGAAATGTCGAACGCATCGTTCTGATCCGCTGCATGTTGGGAGGGGCAAAACCATATTGCCTCTCTTTCTTTTTCGCTCATATTGGCATAGGCGACATACGGTGGCGATGAGCTTTATGTCGTTACATTTCGCCACAGTGGGAGCGACCCGGCGGGTCGCCCGCCCCCCTACCTTGCTTGTTGAGTATTCCAATATGAACGTTCCTTTCTATTGCCCTATAGCAAGTGCTCGTGGTACAATGGGGGTAAGAGAGGATGGCCCTCGCCAGTGAATGTGGAGCGATCCGCTCACTCTATCCCGCTGATCTGTCTCCGCATTCCTCACAAATCACAAGGAGGTGATGACATGGCTGACAGGGCTGCCACTTCCACAATGGCGTCGGTAAGGGACAAGGAAGTATCCTCGCGAGAACTCAACCCCCTTGAGATGGCACAGCGGCAATTTGATGAGGCAGTCCCCTATCTGGATCCGAAGATTCCAGAAGGGTATCTGGCCAAGTTGCGCATGCCCGAGCGTGTCCTCGTCGTGAACTTCCCTGTCATCATGGACGATGGTTCCATACAGATGTTCACCGGATATCGGGCGCAGCACTCCACGGCTTGCGGCCCTGCCAAAGGCGGCATCCGATACCATCCACAGGTCACCATGGAAGAGGTCTGCGCCCTGGCCATGTGGATGACCTGGAAGTGCGCCGTGGTGGGCATCCCTTACGGCGGCGCCAAAGGCGGCGTCGTCTGTGATCCCAAACAGCTCTCCGAGCGGGAAATCGAGCGGCTGACACGACGCTACACGGCGGAGATCTCCATCATCATTGGCCCCCACAAAGATATCCCGGCCCCTGACGTGAACACTAATCCCCAGGTCATGGCCTGGATCATGGACACGTACAGCATGGGCGTGGGGTATGCGGCGCCCGGCGTGACGACCGGCAAGCCCATTGAGATCGGGGGCTCACTGGGACGCCGGGAGGCCACCGCTCGGGGGACCGTCTTCTGCATCCGGCGGGCGGCGAAGAAACTCGGGATCGACCTGGAAGGCGCAGAGGTGGTCGTCCAGGGATATGGAAACGCTGGATCCATAGCCGCCCAACTTCTCTATGAAGATGGGGCGAAAATCATCGCCGTAAGCGACTCCAAGGGAGGGATCTATAACCCTCACGGCCTTGACCCCAACGAGGTGTTGCGCCACAAGCGGGAGACGGGCTCGGTGGTCGGCTTCCCAGGGGCGGATGTCATTACTAATGAGGAGCTGCTCGTCCTTCCCTGCGATATATTAGTCCCGGCCGCGCTGGAGAAGCAGCTCCATGAGGGCAACGCGGATAAAGTGAAGGCCAAGATCATCGCCGAGGCGGCGAACGGCCCCACGGAGCCGGAGGCCGATCACATCTTCTTCGATCGAGGCATCTTCGTCATCCCGGATATCCTGTGCAACGCGGGTGGCGTCACCGTCTCCTACTTCGAGTGGGTGCAGGATATCCAGTTCTTCTTCTGGGATGAGGATCAGGTGAACAGTCACCTGGAGCAGGTCATGAACCGTGCGTTCGACGCGGTGATCGCCACGGCTGAGGAGAAAGGCGTCCACAACCGGCTGGCGGCCAACATCCTGGCCATCAACCGGGTGGCCCGGGCGATCATGCTGCGCGGCATTTACCCGTGAGCCCCTGGGCTGTGAAAAGATCTTCACCATCGGGGCGCAGCCATTGCGCCCCGATTTTTCGCTCATCTATCACTATGATAAAGACAAAAGAACCGCAAAGGGCGCAAAGAGCGCTAAGGTCTTCAAAATGCGTCTCTTCACTTTTTGAATAGAGTTGGTGCACAATAGTCGCGCCTACAAAATGCTGTGCCTTTTACCTAACTTATGCAACGGCTCTAATGTCAAATGAACTCTTTTGAACTACCTTTGCGTCCTCTGCGCTCTTTGCGGTTAGATAGAGTAAACGGAGATATGAACACGATCACGTTAGATTTGACGGGCATCGCCCATGGAGGCGAGGCGTTCGGGCGTCATGGCGGCAAGGTGATCTTCGTCGCCTATGCCCTCCCCGGCGAGCGCGTCGTCGCCCGCGTAGTGGAGGAGCATCGGAGCTGGGCGCGGGCGGAGCTGGTGGAGGTGCTGACCCCCGCGGAGGATCGGATCGAGCCACCGTGCCCTTATTTCGGGCCTGACCAGTGCGGCGGCTGCCAGTGGCAACACATCCGCTACGAGCGTCAGCTCGTGCTCAAGCAGGAGGTCGTGATCGACCAACTGCGCCGCCTGGGACATATACCTGAGCCGCCGGTCCGCCCGACGCTGGCCGTGGGGGAGCCCTTCGGCTACCGCAATCACGTGCAACTTGCAGTGGACCCAGAGGGGCGGCTGGGATTCCGCCGGGCAGGCAGCCAGGACGTCATCCCCATAGATCGGTGTTTGCTCCTGCACCCCATGCTGGACGAGCTCTACCACACGCTGGAGCTCGGCGACGAAGAGGAGCCGGCCGCCCAACTGGCCGGATGGTTGCATCGGGTCACATTGCGCGTCGGCGTGACCACCGGGCAATCCCTGGTGATCTTCGAAACCCGCCGAGATGAGCTGCCCGAACTGGAGGTGGACTTCCCAGTCTCATGCGTTCTGCTCACGCGAGGCGGGCAAACGCAGCCCCTCATAGGGCCGCCGTACATCGAGGAGGGCGTCGCAGGTCGCAGGTATCGCATCTCGGCCAATAGTTTCTTCCAGGTGAACACCCCGGGCGCGGAAGTGCTGGTGAGCCTGGTCAGAGAATACCTCGACCCCCATCCGGAGGAAACCCTGATCGACGCCTATTGCGGTGTGGGGTTGTTCGGGCTGGCCATGCAGGGCCGGATCGGCCGGTTGATCGGCATCGAGGAAAGTCCCGACGCCTGTGAGGACTTCGCCTGGAACGCGCAGGACTGGGAGCCGGAGCGCGTCGAACTCCACGAGGGTAGGGTAGAAGAGGTGCTCAGAGTCATCAACGAGCCGATCGATTTAGTGGTGGTGGATCCCCCGCGCGCTGGCGTGGGGAAGGAGGCCCTGGCAGAGCTGACCCGGCTGGCCCCGCGTCGCATTGTCTACGTCTCCTGTGATCCGGCGACCCTCGCCCGCGACGCGGCGTACCTGCAAGCTCATAAATATCGCCTGGTCGAGGTGCAGCCGGTTGACCTGTTCCCACAGACTTTTCACATCGAGTCAGTGAGCCTGTGGACCCGTGATGAAGGATAACCGTCGGTTTGACACCTCCCGCCGGATATGCTAATATCTCGCTGCGAAAAGCATCTCGTGAGGATTTGTATTCATGTCTTTCCTTCCTCTCCTCGTCAAGAAGCAGAGCAAGGCCAAGAAGCCGGACCGCTAGGTCTGGTTGACGGCGTTTGCTCCGCGAGCGAGAGGAGTCACGACCAGCTCAGCCAGACCGGCAGCGCGAGCTGGTCTTTTTGTTGTCTGGTGGTCTTCAGCGAGGGTTCGTCATGTCAGTTTACGGTAATGCGAACGTCAAGTGCGGCAAGTGCAAGCGGCCAGGCCGCGAGTCTGGCTAGCTGCGCTGCGCCGTAGACGTTCGCAGTCCAGCTCCCCAGGCTCGCCGGCATGAGGGGAGCTGGGCCTCATTACGATACTCGCCGACGACGGCTCCCCACAATGTCGGTGGGCCAGCGAGGAAGCACGGTCGTCCGTTTGCACCTTGCCTACCCATTGGGAGGAGCCGATCATGTCTTTAGAGCATTTCGCCATTATCGAATCGACCCTCCGTGAGGGCGAGCAGTTCGTTGGTGCCTTCTTCACCTCGGACCAGAAGGTCCAGATCGCCGAGATGCTGGACGCCTTCGGCGTCGAATACATCGAGCTGACGTCCCCCGCCGCATCCCCTCAATCGTTTAAGGACGCCTGTCGCATCGCCCGGCTGGGCCTCAAAGCGAAGATCCTTACCCACACCCGCTGCCACATGGAGGACGCCAAGCTGGCCATGGAGACCGGGGTGGATGGCATCGACGTGCTCTTCGGCACCTCCTCCATCCTCCGCCAGTTCAGCCATGGCAAATCCATCCCGGAGATCATCGAAGCTGCCATCGAGGTCATTACGTACATCAAATCGCAGGGATTCGAGGTCCGCTTCTCCAGCGAGGACTCCTTTCGCAGCGACCTGGTAGACCTGCTGATGGTCTATCGAGCCGTAGACGAGCTCGGCGTCGATCGGGTAGGAATCGCCGACACGGTAGGCGTGGCCACTCCGCGGCAGGTATATGACTTAGTAAGCACGCTGCGCGGCGTCGTTCATTGCGACATCGAGTTCCACGGGCACAACGACACGGGATGCGCCATCGCTAATTCCTTCGCCGCTCTGGAGGCTGGGGCCACCCACATCGACACCAGCGTGCTCGGTATCGGCGAGCGCGTCGGCATCACGCCGCTGGGCGGGTTCATCGCCCGTATGTATTCCATCAATCCGGAACTGGTGAAGAGCAAGTACAACCTGCCCCTCCTGCGAGACATCGAGAACCTGGTGGCCGATATCGTGGGCATTCAGGTTCCCTTTAACAACTACATCACCGGCTACACAGCTTTCACCCACAAGGCGGGGATCCACGCCAAGGCTATCTTGAACAACCCAGACACGTACGAGATCCTGCGCCCGGAGGACTTCGGCCTGACCCGATACGTCCACATCGCTCACCGACTGACGGGGTGGAACGCGGTGAAGAACCGAGCCGAACAGCTCGGCTTGAACCTCACCGACGAGGAGATCAAGGAGGCTACCGCGCACATCAAAGCCCTGGCCGACATCAAGCCGCTGGCCATGGAGGACGTGGACGCCATCCTGCGCCACTGGCGCTCGATCCCCAAGGAGGCGCTGGAGGAGCAGTTGCGGACCGGGCTGATCGATCTCACCAAGAGCGGGGCGTCCTGATGGGCAAGACGTTCGCCGAGAAGGCACTGGCGCGCGCCGCCGGGGTCTCCGATGTCACCGCCGGGCAGGTGATTGACGCCCGACCGGATGTGATCCTGTCCCACGATAACACCGCGTCCATCGCCCAGACGTTTTACTCCCTGGGTGTCGATCGGGTGAAGCATCCGGAGCGGGTGGCCATCGTGCTGGATCACGCCGTTCCGGCCCCCACCACGCGCCACGCGCAGAATCACGCCGAGATCCGGCAGTTCGTGGCGGAACAGGGGATCACGCACTTCTTCGATGTGGGGCGCGGCATCTGCCATCAGGTGCTGAGCGAGGAGGCCATCGTCCTCCCCGGCCAGCTTATCCTGGGAGCCGACTCCCACACGACGCACTACGGCTGGATGGGCGCGTTCGGCGCTGGCGTGGGTCGCAGCGAGGTGGCCGCGCTGTGGGCTATCGGGGAGCTATGGCTGCGCGTACCCGAGTCGATTCGGGTCATCCTGGACGGCGAGCTCCCGCGCGGCGTGACGGCCAAGGACTTCGCGCTGCGCCTCATCGGCGACCTGGGCGCGGATGGCGGGATCTATATGTCCATCGAGTTCGGCGGCTCCGGCATCGAAGCCATGTCCGTGGAATCCCGCATGGTGTTGCCCAACATGATGGCCGAGATGGGGGTTAAGAACGCGTACGTCGCGCCCGACGCGACCGTGTTCGACTGGCTGGCGCCGCGACTGGCGAGGCGGACCGGCCGCGCCGTCGATGAGTGCCGGGCGGAGATCGAGGCCGGCGCGCTGTATCCGGACCCGGATGCCGAATACACCGCCGAGTACCAATACAATGCCACGGAACTGGAGCCGTATGTGGCCTGCCCACACTCCGTGGACAACGTCGTGCCGCTGTCGCAGGTGGCGGGCACCCCGATACAACAGGCGTTCCTGGGCACCTGTACCAACGGCCGGCTGGAGGACATCGCCGCCGCGGCCGAGGTGGTGAAGGGGCGCCGTGTAGCGCGGGACACGCGCTTCCTGGTCATCCCGGCGTCCAGCCAAGTTCTACAGGAGGCCATGGAGCACGGCTATATCCAGACGCTGGTCGAGGCGGGAGCGATCATCGGCGTGCCGGGGTGCGGACCGTGCATGGGCAACCATATGGGCATCCCGGCCCCGGGCGAGGTCACCATCTCCACGGCTAACCGTAACTTTCGCGGGCGCATGGGCACGCGAGAGGCGGAGATCTATCTGGCAAATCCGGCGGTGGTGGCGGCGTCCGCCATTCAAGGGGCGATCGCCGACCCGAGGGAGTTGTAGGCGTGGAGCGGGGAGCGGAGAGCGTGGAGCGAGAAACGCCTTACGTTTTACGGAATACGCAATGCGGAATACACAACACATAAAACGTAAGGCGTAAATGACAGAGGATCCGCCATGAGAATCCAAGGCCGAGTCTGGAAATACGGCGACAACGTGAACACCGATGTCATCTTCCCCGGTAAGTACACCTACACCATCACCGATCGTCGGGAGATGGCCCAGCACGCGCTGGAGGATCTGGACCCAAGCTTCGCGAGCAACGTGCAGCCCGGCGATGTGATCGTGGCCGGGCGCAACTGGGGATGCGGCTCCAGTCGGGAGCAGGCGGCCATCTGCCTGAAAGAGGCAGGGGTGGGCGCCATCGTGGCTGAATCGTTCGCCCGCATCTTCTACCGCAACGCGCTCAACAACGGCCTGCCAGCCATCATCTGCCCGGAGGCAGCCGCCGCATTGGAAGCCGGCGACGCGGTGGAAATCGATTTAGAGGCTGGAACGATCCGACGAGGAGACGATGCGTGGCACTTCCCGTCGTTGCCGGAGACGGCCCTGCAACTGATCCAGGCGGGAGGGTTGATCCCATACCTTAAGCGGAAGCTGGGGACGATGCGTGGCACGGAATACGCAATACATAATGCGTAATACGTATCGCGTATTCCGTGTGGATGCGAGGGAACGAGATCGTGGACATACGGGAGCTCACAACGCAGGTGGAGGCGTTCATCGCCGACATGGGATGGTCGGGACCACAGTCGCCCTGGCCGCGGACGCCGCGCAACCTGGCCACGTCCGTGGTAATCGAGGCGGCCGAGCTGCTCCAGCACTTCCAGTGGGGCGACGAGGTGGCCGACCCGGATGCGCTGGGTGCCGAGATGGCCGACGTGCTCATCTATCTGCTGCAACTGGCCGTGGTCACCGGCATCGATCTGGAGGCGGCCACCGTGGCCAAGCTGGCCCGTAACCGCCAGCGATTTTCGTCTTTGAAAAACCGCCGAGACGCTGAGGACGCGGAGAAAGAGCTTGAGACGAGATTTTGGAGCCAATCCACCTCCGATTAAGTCTAGAATCTCTGCGCCCTCTGCGTCTCCGCGGTGAATCCTTGCACTGAGGATCAGGCATGAGTCATCGCATCTGCGTCATCGAGGGAGACGGCATCGGTCAAGAGGTCATCCCAGCGGCCGTAACTGTGTTACAGGCCACCGGCGTCGATCTCACGTTCGAGCACGCCGAGGGCGGCTTCGGCTGCTTCCAGCGACGCGGCACCGCGCTACCTCCGGAGACGTTGGCGCTGGCCCAGGAGTGCGACGCGGTCCTGTTCGGCGCCACCCAATCGCCTTCCGGCAAGGTGGACGGGTATCGCAGCCCCATTCTGGAGCTGCGCCGGGAGCTGGACCTCTACGCCAACCTGCGCCCCGTGCACTCGCTGCCGATCCTGGCCAGCCGCCCGGGGATCGACCTGCTCATCGTGCGGGAGAACACGGAGGGGCTGTACGTACGTCGTGAGTGCAGTGACGGCGAGATGGCCATCGCCGAGCGCGTCATCACCCGCCGGGCATCGGCACGCATCATGCGCGTGGCCTGCGAACAGGCTCGAAGCCGTCGCGGCCACGTGACGCTGGTGCACAAGGCTAATGTGCTCGTCGAGACCGATGGCCTGTTCCGTCGGACAGCGCTGGAGGTGGCAGAAGCCTATCCAGACGTTCAAGTGGACGAGTTGCTGGTGGACACAGCGGCCATGCGTCTGGTACAATCGCCTGAGAGATTCGACGTCATCGTCACCACCAACCTCTACGGCGACATCTTGAGCGACGAGGCGGCCGGGCTGGTGGGGGGCCTGGGGCTGGCTGCGTCAGCTAACGTCGGCGATCGACACGGGCTGTTCGAGCCCGTCCACGGCTCGGCCCCGGACATCGCCGGCCGCGGCATCGCCAATCCCATCGCCGCCATCCTGGCCGGCGCGCTGATGCTGGACTTCCTGGGCGAGTCGGAAGCCGCCGACCGCATCCGGGCAGCCGTGCTGGACGTCCTGGAGCATGGCCCTCGCACGCCCGACCTGGGCGGTAACGCCCGCACTATCGACGTGACGCAGGCGGTCGTGAGAGGACTGCGTGATGCATAGCACGCTTTACGCCTTACGTTTTACGCTTTACGTTTTACTCGATACGGAATTCGTAAAACGTAAAGCGTAAAACGTAAGTTAAGTAAGGAGGAAGCAACATGGCCGAAGTAAAAACCGCCGAATGCCCTGAGTGTGCTGCTGAGATCGAGCTGAGCGATGTGATCGTCGGCGAGATCATCGAGTGTCCCGATTGCGGCGTGGAATTAGAGGTGCGAAACCTGGATCCGCTGGAACTTGATCTGGCCCCACAGGAAGAGGAAGACTGGGGCGAATAAAAGGGGATGAGGTAATAGGGCAACGAGGTAACGAGGACACTCGCATCCTGGATCCTG
>DUEN01000020.1 GCA_011176545.1 Caldilineae bacterium
GTACGCGCGACCGAAGGAAGTCTCGAAGGGGGATCGCAAAGGCATTCGCAGGTGATAGAGGGTGATTTGTTCGATCTTCATGATGGCTCCTCGGACAGGGTACAGGATGCAAGATGCAGGATGCAGGGATTTCTCGCCTCACGCTCCCCGCCCCCCGTCCCACGCCCTACGCTCCACGCGTGTCGCGGGTCAGGACGTAGAAGCTGCGTGGTGGTCTTCCTGACTCATGGATGAACTCGGTGACCACGTATCCGTTGGCGAACAATTCCTCAAAAAGGGCGCGGGTGTGGAACCGCCAGGCCAGGGCCAGGTCAGGCTGGGTGGCTTTTATCGTCAGGAAGTCGGCCGGGATCTCTACCAGGACAGTGGGGAGGGGATGTCCATCCTCCATCGCCGCCTGGGAGGATGCCGGCGGATGCGGCCAGCCCTCATCGTCCCACTCCACCGGGTTGAGCACCGGGGCGCCAGATTTTAAATAATGAGAGAGGGGAAGGCGAGGATAGGGCTTCCCCTCCATCCGGTCTACGACCCGCCTGGAGTTGATCCACCAATCGACCTGGAACCGGTCGGAGGGCAGACCGACGTTCAGCCCGTCTCGCATCTGCCCGTAAACCTCGCGCAGATAGGTGTTGCAGACCGCCCCCAGCTTGGTGATGTTAAGATGAGCGTTGCGGCTGAGCAATGGATCATAGGTCCAGGTGACATGCTCTAGTCCCTGATGACGCACGATCTGCCATTGGGCGCGCTTGAGGGCAAACCCCAGGCCCTGATCCCTATATTCGGGGAGGACGCCCAGCATATGGGAGCAATGTTTGGGTCGGGGGCCATCGGGGGTAAACTCCAATCCAGGGAAGCCGAACACGAAGCCCACCAGTTGGCCCTCGACGAAGGCCCCCACGACCACCCCGCCGTTGTGCGCGGCCGTCAGCAACAGATGGGTTGGTACCACGTCCGTCTCACTGCCGGGCCATACTTGCCGTTGCAGCTCCTCGACGGTCCTCATCTCCTCGGGAGTCTGCAGAACACGCAACTCCCAACGTTGTGACTCAGATGTCAGTTCTATGCCAGAAAGCTCACTCTCGCACAGATGATGGCTCACCTTCCCACCTCACCACTCGATACATACGGCCTATCAGGCCACTGCCTCATCCACCATGGCCAGATAATTGGCAACCGGGACATAGCTGGGGATGGAGTTACCCGAGCCGATGGCGAACCTTCCTCGGCCCCCACAGATCTCCATCAGCCGCCGCGTGTGCCGGCGCACCTCCTCCGGCGATGAAACGGCCAGGATGTTTACGTCCAGCCCGCCCAGGACGGCGATCCGCTGCCCGTATCGGGCCTGAAAGTCCTGGACCGGCATGATGGCCTCCTCAAAGGAGTGTTTTCCATCGATGCTCACATCCGTGATTAGGTCATCCATGATCTCCTCAAGGTTCCCACAGGAGTGCAGGAAGTAAGGCAGGCCGCGCTCGTGGGTCATAGCGGCGAAACGCTTGTGCCACGGCAGGCAATATTTTCGCAGGTCAGCGGGCGATACGAGCGTGCTCGTGCGGAACCCCATGTCATCGCCCGGGAAGATCGCTATGACGCGGTCCAGATCGAGCAGGTGCTCATAGAAGCGCACCATGAGCTCGCCGATCCGGTCGGCGACCGCCTGGACCAGATCGGGGTCATCGTATAGCGCCAGACAGAGCCCCTCATACGACATGATCCGCGAGAGGTGCTCGAAGACGCCCCCCGCGTGCGAGAGCATCAATCCCATTCCGTCCGGCAGATGGGCGTTCAGATACTCGTACGGGAAGAAGTCCACGTCCTCAATCCTGGGCCACGGATAGCGCTCGAAGTCCTCCCAGCTTCGGATCTTGCCCTGATGTTCGTCCGCCCATGCCCTCTGTTTGGTCGAGCCCGGGGCGGTATCTGCTGCCAGGATCTGCCCGACCTCAAACCCCATGTTTCGCTCGAATCGGACGAAGTCATATCCCAGGCGATACCAGAACTCGATGAAGTTGTCCAGATATGCCTTCTCGGCCTCGCGGCTGCCGTCTGGATCAACCCACGTCCTGCCCAACAGCTCCGTGACGATGGGGCGCATCACGACTTCGTCTACTAGGTATTCGACCTGTGGGGGCTTGGAAGGGTGGGCGCGCCCCATGATGGCATCGATAAACTGCTGTGCGTCCGGTCGTGGGTGGGCGAGTGGTATGTGACGAATCATGGCACGCTCCCGGATCCTGGAATGGACGCGAGAATAGCGGCCAGCCGTCCGGCGACGGCCGCCACGTCGCGCTTCGATCGCCGTCAGGATTTATTGTAGCATATGGGCATGGGAAGGGGAAGGGGTTACGTAACCGTTCACATCTTGCTGAAAATGGGATGCTGGGTCCGCTGATGCGTGCAGATCCTCGCCGATCTCTCAAAGAATCTGCGGAGATCGGCGAGGATCTGTGTCATCTACGTGCTATGCCAGCTTCAGTGGCGAGGGGATTGGACAGTTCTCCATAGGATGATCGGGCTTGGATCGCCCTCATCGAGATTGTAGCGCCGTAACGGCCGAGCGAACTGTCTCGATGTCGGGAACGGCCGCGCTCTGGATGAGATCCTTCACCGCGGTGCCTGGTTCGATGTCCGCCGGCAGCCCCAGTGCTTTCAGTAGATCGGGTAGGGGCACCTTCGCCTGATCCGAGATCTCCTGCAGCGTGTGTCGGCCTTTGATGTCGGACCCGGCCAGGATTCCCCCTTCCGGCACAGGCGTCGGCCCTGTGCCACTGCCGTCACCCTGAGGAATATGCTCAGCCTCGACGGGCGTGGGAGTGGCGGCAGCCTTTATTTGTTCGTCACCTGCTTTCGGGGAAGGCGCGTCAGTGGGCTTCTCTTCCATCTCCTGCAGCTCCGACGCTTCGGTCTGTCCTTCCAGATATGCGGCGAGCGCCTCCCGGGCTTCGCTGACCTCAAAGTCGGGCAGGATCTTCTCGATGTCCTTCAGCGCCGTCTCCGGTGGGATGTCGGCCGGGATGCCCATGATCCGGTACAGTTCCGTTTGGTTGATGTCGAAACCATCCGCCACCTGCTGCAGCGTCATCCACCCCCTGACGTCGGCGCTGGACGTCAGGTTCGTGACGTCGATCCGCCCGCGACCACTGACGCTCCATTGGCCGGTGGCTTTTGCCACGATTATGCTCCCTAACAGGATGGCGATCACCAGGCCGGGCATGAGATATCGGTTGACTTTCATGGCGTGACCTCCTTGGTGGTGGATGGATGATGGAGGCGGTGGGCCAGCGAGCGGAGCCCGTCGAGCCAGGCCGGTGCGAGTTGTACCTCAAGCGCGCCGTGGCGAGGACAGGTATCCACGCAGGCCAGACAGCCGATGCAGTTGGTGCTGACCCTCGGATTAGCGCTGGCTACGGGCAGGCCCACCGGACAGAGCGTCTCACACAGGGTGCAGCTCTTGCAGCTGGAGGCGTTGCGACGAATGCGTAGCAGGCTGAAGTGCCCCAGCAAGCTCAGCACACCGCCCAGCGGGCAGATGTACTTGCACCAGAAGCGAGGGATGAAGAATGAGAGGGCGAGGATCACAATGGCGACCAAATAGGCCGGCCAGTGCTCGGCCATGTTGAACTCGAACAGCCAGCCCAATCCGAAGATGGTGCGATAGGGATCGTAGTTGGCAAACCACAGCTTTACCGTGCTAGCGGTCATGTAGAGGACCAATGCCAGGGTGACGAATCGTCCGTAGCGCAGCCAGCGATCAAGCTGGGACGGCACCTGCACCTCGGGCAGGCGCAGCTTGGTACGCAGCCAGGTCAGCGCGTCCTGGAGTGTGCCGAAGGGGCATATCCAGCCGCAAAAGGCCGCTCCACTGATCAGGGTGCCGAGAAGCAGACCCAATCCCAGCACGAGGTTCGACGTGTGGGTTTTGGGCACGTAAGTGCCCTCGCTAAGAAAGCGCCACAACGTCTCCAGCCCGCCAAAGGGGCACAAGGCGTCGATGGACGCCGTGGTCGTCGTCCCCTCCAGAAGGGCGTGTCGAACGCTGACGGCCAGGATGAATAGTGCGAAGGCTGCCTGGGTCACACGGCGAATGACCTGTGACCATGATCTCCTGCGCGAGCGACGCTTTCGGCTCATGGTTGCCATGGGAAAGCCTCCTGATCTCGTGTTTCGATCCGATCTCTCTCACTCCTTCTCTCCCTGGGCTCTGCCCTTTTACTGCGGTGATAGTCCAGATACGGCCCGGAAACATCGATCCCATGCGTGGGGCACTATAGGGGAGTGGAATCGGTTTCCATTATGCGTAGCGAATGTGGAGAACTCGTGGAGACATTATGGCGATCTGGTGGACTGGGGACAGGGGATTAGGGACTGATAGTGTATCGTCTGAGGACACAGAAGGAGCGCCCGCATCAGGACGGAAACGTGGCGACGATGATCACGATATTGCCTTCTTTGACACTCTCATCTAAAATCGAGGCACTGGTTACCGGACGGTTTTTCTCTCTACGGCTTCGCCCGCGAACCATTGCGGGCGAAGCTTATGGAAGCCAGCTGGATTTTCCAAGGCGTCGTATGAAGGAGTGCACTTTGAGTGCACTTGAGCTTATTGAGCCTGGGACTTCCAGTCCCAAACGAACTAAGCCGGACAAAAGTGTCTGGTACCTAGATTGAGGCAGAGAAGAGGTCACTCACAAGCAGGAGGAGGAAATGCAGATCTTCGTATTTCCAACGAAAAGGGAAATGGCCAAGGCATCGGCAGCTAAGGCGGCCGAGGCGCTTAGGGAAGCCATCGCTCGCAAGGGACATGCCACGTTCGTGGCCGCTACGGGCGCTTCGCAGTTCGAATTCCTGGAGGAGCTGACGGCTATCCCCGATATTGACTGGTCGAAGACGACGATGTTTCACCTGGATGAGTATATCGGCCTCCCGGAGACCCATCCGGCCTCGTTCCGTCGCTACCTGAAGGAGCGACTGATCGACCTCGTCCATCCAGGGACCGTCTACCTGATCCAGGGGGACGCGCCTGATCCCGTGGCCGAGTGCCAGCGGCTCAATCGCATCATCGCGAATTACGAGATCGATGTGGCGTTCGTGGGCATCGGGGAGAACGGCCATCTGGCCTTCAACGATCCGCCGGCCGATTTCGAGGTGGAGGACCCGTACATCATCGTGGAGTTGGACGAAGCGTGCCGACGTCAACAACTGGGAGAAGGGTGGTTCGCCTCATTGGATGAGGTACCCCGACGGGCAATCTCCATGTCTGTTAAGCAGATCATGAAGTCCCGGACCATCGTCTGCACCGTGCCTGATCGACGTAAGGCCCAAGCCGTGCGCGATTGTCTGACCGGCGAGGTCACGCCGTTGCATCCAGCCTCCATCCTCCAACGGCACGATCGGGCCTATATCTTCCTGGACGCGGAAGCCGCGTCGTTGCTGGAGCGCGAGAACGACACCTGAGGATGCGCTGAGGAGTTCGCTCATATTGGCATACATGATATTTAACGTAGGGGCGACCGGCCGGTCGCCCCTACAGACATTCGCCCCATCCACCGCCGCCCGGCGTTTCCACGATTAGCACATCGCCGGCGGCTACCTCGAACGTGGTCTTCCCCGGCAACAGTTCATCTTGCGTCGCCCCCGCGCGTCGCAGCCGATTGCGGCCTCGCGCGCCCGGCTGACCGCCATGCAACCCGTAAGGTGCCAACCGCCTCCGCTCGGTGAGCAGGCTGACCATCGCCGGGGCCAGGAACTCAATCTCGCGTATCACGCCCTCGCCACCTGGATGGCGCCCAGCTCCGCCGGAACCCTCACGAAGCGCATACCGGCGCACGCGTAGCGGCAGAACGAACTCGATCGCTTCCACCGGTGTGTTCAGCGTGTTGGTCATGTGGCTATGGCGGCCGGAGAAGCCTGGCCCTGACGGCCGACCGCCCCCGCCCCCGCCTAGGGTCTCATAATAGGCGAACGGCTGACCGCGTTCGGGGTCAAACCCGCCTACCGCGAGGTTATTCATGGTGCCCTGGCTGGCCGCCGGGATACGCTCGGGGAGCGCCTGAGCCAGCGCCCCCAGGATCGCATCCACGATGCGTTGGGAGGTCTCCACGTTGCCTCCGGCCACCGCCGCGGGCGGTCTGGCGTTCACCAGGCTCCCCTCCGGGGCCAGCACATGAATCGGTCGGCTGACGCCCGCGTTGGCAGGCACGTCCTCGCCCAGCAGGCAGTGGATCACGTAAAGCATCGCGGATTCGGTCACCGCCAGAGGGCAATTGATCGGCCCAGGGCGCTGCTCTGCCGTGCCGGTGAAGTCCACCGTCATCTCATCCTTCGCGATGGTGACAGTCACGACGATGGGCACAGGTTCGTCCGTGCGTCCGTCATCGTCCATGTAGTCTGTGAAGCGATACACGCCATCCGGCATCTCCCGGATGCGGGCGCGCGTCAGCCGCTCAGCGTAGTCCAGCAGCGCCTCCGCATGCGCCTGTACCGTGGCCAGCCCATAGCGATCCACTAGTTCGAGCACGCGCGCCTCGCCCACGCGGTGGGCCGCCAGTTGCGCGTCCAGGTCACCACGTCGCTCCTCCGGCGTGCGCACGTTGCGGCAGATCAGATCGACCAGATCATGGCGCAGTTGCTCGGCCTCGGCCAGGTAGATCGGAGGGATGATGATCCCCTCCTGATAGATCTCGCTGGCGGTGGCCATGGAGCCAGGGGCCATCCCCCCGACATCGGCATGATGGGCGCGGCTGGCGACGAAATACACGGGGCGCTCAGGATCATCCGGATGAAATACCGGGGAGACCAGCGTGATATCCGGCAGGTGGGTGCCGCCCAGGAACGGATCGTTGAGGATGATCACGTCGCCTGGGCGCCAACGCGGCACCGCTTTCAAGGCGGCCTGGACCGAGGCCGGCATAGCCCCCAGATGAACGGGGATATGGGCCGCCTGCGCGATCATCTGGCCGTGCTGATCGAACAGCGCACAGGAATAGTCCCGTCGCTCTTTGATGTTGGGCGAGTAGGCGGTGCGCCCTAAAGTGACGCCCATCTCCTCGGCAACAGCGGCGAAGAGGTGACGGAAGATCTCCAGACTGACAGGATCCGGCGGTGAGTCCATTCGTTATTCAGCCTTCTGACGCGCTCAGAATGAGATTCCCCCAGTCATCCACCCTGGCCGACCAGCCCGGCGGGATCGGCACCGTGCTATCGAGCTGTACCACGAGCGCTGGCCCAGTGAGTCGTACACCGCGGGCCAGGTCGTCACGCTGGAAGAGCGGCGTGTCCCTCCAACCCTCGTCCCACCATACGGGACGGATGGCGATCGGCTGAGGCGCCGAGGTCCCACCTGACCAGGCCAGGTCCAGAGATGGAGCGGGCAGCCGCAGCCGGACGCGCAGCGTGACCACCTCCACGGGGCGGTCGGGATGGGCGTGCTGGAAGCGCGCGTGATGCGCGGCATGGAATCGCTCGATCGCGGCTGTCCATGGTTCGGCTTCAGGGTCATACTCGATCGTCAGCTCGTAGGACTGGCCGACGTAGCGCAGATCCGCCGCTCGCTCGATACGAACGTCTGTTGACCCCAGGCCCTCCGCCCGCCAGGCTTCCCAAATCTCGGCTTCCAGCGCCCGGTAGGCGGCCATCAGCCGCTCAGAGGTTACCTGGCTCTGGTGCCACATAACCGTGCGGGAGTGGTCCTTGACCACATCCGCCAGGAGCAGACCAAGCGCCGAGGTGAGCCCCGGATGCCGGGGCACCAGCACGCGAGGGATGCCTAGCACCTCGGCCAGGGCAGGCGCGTGGAGGGGGCCTGCCCCTCCAAAGGCCACCAAGGTGAAGCGGCGAGGATCGAACCCACGCTCGATCGAGATCACGCGGATCGCCCGCTCCATGGTGGCGTTAGCCACCCGCACGATGCCCAAAGCGGTATGCTCAACGCTCGCGCCCAGCGTTCGTCTAAGCCGTGCCACGGCGGCTCGAGCCCGCTCTACGTCCAGCCGCATGCGGCCGCCCAGGAAGTGGTCCGGCTGTACGCGTCCCAGCAGGAGGTTCGCATCCGTCACCGTCGGATCCTGCCCCCGGCCATAGCAGGCCGGCCCAGGATCGGCCCCCGCCGACTCAGGCCCGACGCGTAGCGCGCCTCCTTCGTCCACGCGGGCGATAGAGCCGCCGCCAGCGCCCACAGTGTGGATGTCGATCACAGGGACCCCCATCGGCCACCCAGCGATGTGATATTCCGTTGTGTACTGCAATCGACCCGGGCACAGCGAGACGTCGGCCGAGGTGCCACCCATATCCAACGTGATGATGTGATCGAAGCCCGCCTGCCTCGCCAGCGCGAAGGCGCCGGCCACGCCCCCGGCGGGCCCGGAGAGGATCGTGCGCACCGGATGGCGCGCGGCCAGCCCGGCGCTGATGCTCCCCCCGGATGATTGCATGATGCGGAGGTCGCCCGCCAACGCCTCGGCCAGCCGATGGAGATATCGGGCCATCACTGGCATCACGTAGGCGTTAAGCACAGTGGTACTGGCCCGCTCGAACTCTCGAAACTCGGGCAACACCTCGCTGGAGAGCGAGAGCGGCCACCGTCCCCGTAACCGGGAGGCGATCTGTTGTTCATGCGTGGGGGTCAGAAACGAGAAAAGGAGACATACGGCCACGGATTCCACGGCCGCCGCGGTGAGCCGATCCGCCAGATGATCGATCTCGGCTGGAGCTAGTGGATGCAGAATGCGACCATGGGCGTCCACGCGCTCATGGACTTCAAAGGTCAGCTCCGGTGGGACCAGAGGGGCGGAGGGTAGGGCATCCCAATCATACAGGGCCGGGCGATTTTGGCGCCCGATCACCAACAGGTCGCGGAAGCCAGCGGTCACCAGCAGCGCCGTCCGTGCCCCTTTGCCTTCCAACACGGCATTGGTGGCCACCGTGGACCCATGAATCACGGTGGTGCTGGTCGGGAGCCCCATGTTGGTTAGGCCATCAAGCAGCGCGCGGGAGGGATCGTCCGGCGTGCTGGGTCGCTTATGCACGATCAGATGGCCATCGCGTATGGCCACGAAGTCCGTAAACGTGCCACCGATGTCTACGCCCACGATCATGGGGCGATGATACTCGAAACGGCGGGGAGAGGCAAAATGAAGGACAAAGGAGCAAGATTACTCCTCTTTGGGGAGGAGCACGACGCCCAGGGCACCAGGCCCGGCGTGGACGGCGAAGGCCGGGCCCGCCTCTTCCACCATGATGTTCTCCCGGACTACGTGGAATTCCTCAGCTAGCCGGCGTGCTACCTCTTCCACGAACTCCGGCAATCGGGTATGTGCCACCGCGATCTGTTCCATCGCTCCCCAATGGGATGCCTCGCTCTCGATGCGACGCAACGCGCCCTTCAGTGAGCGCGCGGCCCCCATCAGTTTCATCTCCCCCTCGACGATGCCGATGATGGGCTTGATGTTCAAGGCTCGACACATGCGGTCGATGGCTGGCATCACCCTGGCCAGCCGACCGCCGCGGCGCACGTATTCCAGCGTGTTGAGCACCAGTCGTACTCGCGTCCGGCGGCGGAGATGCTCGACTAACTGGACGATCTCATCGGTGGTGCGCCCTGCCTGCGCGGCGATGGCGGCGGCGAGCACCTGGATGCCCATACCCAGGGAGATGGACCAGCTGTCCACCACGCGTACATGGTTAGCGAACTCCTGGGCCACCGTCCAGGCCGTATTGAACGTGCTGCTATGTTTGCTCGTCAACGTGATGCAGACGACATCGTTCCCCAGGTTGACCAGCCGCTCGAACACTTGTCGGAACAGCCCAGGCGGCGGGCCCGATGTGGTGGCGCGCTCATTGGGGAGTCGGCGCCAGAGGATCTCCGGATCGAACTGTCCGTGGTAATACGTATCATCGCCGATCTGCACGACCAGGGGGACGATGGATATATCGTAGCGTTTCAAGAGCTGGCGTGGCAAATCGCAACCCGAATCCGCGACGATCTTCACCGACTTCATCGGCGACCTCCTGTTGAGGTCCTTATCTGCCCACGGCTTACCTACCTTAATCACCATTATACCATATCTATACCTCCAAAATCTCCGTTCTCCATTCTTCCACATACTTCACATAGTCCCAACGTACCACTTTCCTTTCTCTTATAACGCTTCCAGTTAGCCTTGAAGGTGCTATAATATACTATGGAGCAACGTCGGTATTCGCGCGCCCGTCCTTACTTCATTTCCAGCGGATAGGGACGGGCCTTATTATCGAATTGACCATGCCTGAAGAGGCTTCCTTTCATCTCGGTCCAACAGGCCGATCACGGACGAGAACGGGAATGGACTTCCTGACTATGGGATATCGTCAGGGAAGGGAGAGAAGTACCGTGACCGCCCGTTGGTTTTATCTCATTACCGGCTTTCTCTTGATCGCCATCCCGTTGACAGCCCTGTCGATGCTGCAGACTACAGTGGGCAAGGCGCTGTTGGCCGCCGTGGCGGCGGGACTCCTTCACACGGATTCCATCTGGGACGTGCCTCGCTACGCGTTCGCTGGCGGCGTCGCCCTTGGGCTATTGGGGCTATGTGCAGGCGTGGTGCTTCTGGGCCGCGCTATTCTGCAATGCTGATGGTCGTCCCGATACTGGGTAGATACTCTGGCATGGGCGCCAGATCGTCCTCGTACCGGGGAAGCAGACGGTACCCGCCCTCATAGGGTTTTTCGATCGCATACTGACTCACGATCCCTACGGCTGACCACCACTGACCTCGCTCGACTCGCGGACGCTTCCATCCCAGGCTCTCTCGCACGTAAACTCGCACTTCGCCACGCCCATCGTGCAGACGCAGATCGCGGCGTCCGAAACCAATGATCCGCCCGACCACCATGACCAGCATCCCCTCGTATGTCTCGCCGAATTGATCGCAGCGCAGGAGCACAGGCCTCGGCGGTCGGCCGGATCCTAAGACGCGCAGATCTTCCGGCCGGCGTACCTTAATCTCTCGTTCGCCATGGAAGTCGGCCACCCGACCGCATACCTCCACCCAGTCCCCTTCCTGCAACTCCGGCCATTCGCCACGGCTCATGTATACCTGGATGCCTCCGCTGGGATCCTGGACATAGATGCTACGGCCGAACACGTCCGGTGGGGTGGTCACCTGCCCGCGTACACAAACCTGCTCGTCAACGCTCCGTTGACGAACTTGCGCGATGGAGAGGATCGTCATCGGATGCGGCGTCGGCGTGGGTGTGGGCGTGTAAGCTGGATGCCACGACGGACGCGGCGTTGGGCTGGGCTCAGGCGGCTGCTTGTCTTCACCTTCGTCATCGCTGTGAGTGCTCGGTGGGGGTGTGTTCGCCCTCCCAGGCGATGGCGTCAGCCCCGCCTCCCACGCGCCATATCCGTCCGGCCAGCGTCCAAATGAGCGGTCATACCCTGGGCTATGATCCCATGTATAACAATCCACCTCCCGGCCGTCCGGTAACAACAAGCACGCCTGATCGCGCCCGTTGTTCAGCGCCACGCCGGAATCCCGCCGGAACACCAGCATGAAGGCGCCCGGCCCTAGGATGGTGCCTTCGGGGAACACATAAGGGGCGCTGCCCGCGTCTGGAACGTCGTCCAACATCCACCCGGATAGGTCGATCGGGACATCCCCAATGTTGATCAGTTCCACCCACTCATCCTCTGCCGTGGCCTTCCCATCGCCATCCCAATCGTAATCGCGCGGCGCGGGCAGGATCTCGTTCAGGAACACGATCTGGGGGGCGGGTGTGGGCGTAGGCGTCGGCGTAGGCGGCTGGTTCGGGCGCCCCGGCGAGGGCGGATATTGATCGGTCCACCCGCCCATTCCATCGATCGTACGGGCGAAGGATACATCTGACTGTGCCCGCGAGTAGGCGAGGCGATCGCGCAGAGAGCCGTCGGGCGCCAGCAATCGAACCTCATCCGCGGCGTTGTTCAGGGCTAGCCCCGTCTGCGAACGGAAGAAGACGATGAACCCGTGGGGCGCCAGCTGCGTGCCGGGCGGGATCACATACGGCGTACTTCCGCCATCCGGCACGTCGTCCAGCACCCAACCGCCCAGATCGATGACCGTAGATCCCAGATTATATAGCTCGATCCACTCATCTTCGGCTGTGGCCGCGCCATTTCCATCCCAGTCGATCTCACCGGGGGCTGGCAGGACCTCGTTCAGGCGCACCACATCGGGCATGGGCGTCGGGGTGATGGTGGGGGTCGGCGTGGCCGTGGGGGTGTTCGTGGACGGTGGAGGCCGATTGGGGCCGCCGGGCGAGGGCGGATAGTCCGTCACCCAGGGCCCGGTGCCGTCCACGCTGCGGCTGTAGGACATATCCGGCCCCGGCCGTTCGTAGGCGAAGGCGTCCATCACCAGGCCATCAGGCGTGAGCAGCCGAACCTCATCAGCGTCGTTGTTGAGGGCGATGCCGGTATCACGGCGGAAGAAGACCAGATATCCCCGGGCTGGGAGGATCGTGCCTTCAGGGATGGCGTATGGCGGGCTGCCTCCGTCAGCCACGTCGTCCAGCGTCCAGCCGCCCAGATCGACGGCCTCCATCCCGAGGTTGTATAGCTCGATCCACTCGTCCTCGGCCGTGGCCTCGCCATCCTGGTCCCAATCGACGGCCGATGGGCGGGGCAGCAGCTCGTTGAGGGCGACGGCGGGCCAGCCACCGGGCGGCGGCGTGATGGTGAGGGCTAGCGCGGGCGTTGATGTGGGCGTCGGCGTTGGCGGAAGGGGACGTCTGCCGAAATCCACGCCCACGCGTACCTCCCCCACCGCCAGCGACACGACGCGCTGGTCAGGCGTGGTGCTCTCGTAACCCTCCAAGCGGGACGCGGTCACCGTGTACGTTCCGGCTGGCAGCTCGTAGAAGCCATACCAGCCGCTGGCGAACGTCTGCACACTCGCTCCGGTGTTGAGCCGTATCTCCACTCCGCCCATGCCGGGCTCCGTGCCCGGCTGGCGATGACCGTCCCCATCGTGATCCAGGAACACATATCCCTGGATGCTGCCCAGCGATGCGGTTGCCGTGGGTGTCGCGCTCGGTGTGGGAGTTGATGTGGCCATAGGCGTGAGACTGGCCGTCGGTGTGGTCGGCGGGGACAGCTGGCCTGGCGATGGTGGAAACCGATCGATCCAATCCGCGGCGGCGTCGGTATCGATGCCCGGGGGCGAGCGTTCCAGCGAGTGGCCGGCGGGCACGTCCGGCGCCGGCGGGTCCAGCCATGAGGCGTCATCCCCGTATGAGAGCGCGTCCACCAGGACGCCATTGGGATCCCGCAAGGCCAGCCGATCGCCATCGTTCGCCAGCCCGCCGCCGATCTTCCCATCGGCCACGGTAATCAAAGTGCCGTGAAAGTCGGGGAAGGCTTCCCGAAACGCGTCCTCGTCGGCGGCCACCACGAGCAGCTCGCCCGCGGGCAGAAGCACGTCAGGCAGCGTATCCCCGGCCGTATTGTCCTCCAGCCGCCACCCGGCCAGGGAGATGGCCTCCGGCCCGGGGTTATACAGCTCGACCCACTCATACGCGGCGTCCGAGCCAGGCTGCGAAGCGTCGTACAGCACCTCGTGGATGAGGACGCGCCCGCGGGAGACGCTGGTCGGCGTGGGAGATGACCGCGCGGTCGGCAAAGGGGTGGGCGGCGGCGTCGCCGTGGGGACGGGAGGGGATACGGTGGGGGTGGATGGTGAGGGCGAGGCCGAGTTAGGGCCGCCGGGAGTGCCGTTGATCGGCTGGCCCTCAGCGTCCAGCCCCCGGCGATGCACGCCGTCGTTGCTGGCCCAGTTGTCATCGCGGTCGGGTGCGGTCGGATCGATGCGCTCCATGCTGCGGAAATCCGGTCGCGCGCTGCCCGCGGGCCAATCACCGCCGTCCCCGTTGGCGCTGTCCACCACGCGGCCGCTGGCATCGATGAGGAAAAGCTGCTCCCCGCGATTGTTCAGCGCTCCCGTATAGATGATGTCCGCGGGGATATCGCTGACCGTATCATCATCGGTCCGCTCCAGCAGGAGAAAGGCGCCTGGGGCGAGCACGCCCCTCAGCTCGATGGTGGGCGTGCCGTCCGCCGCGCGCAGTTGCCATCCCGATAAATCGACGGGGACATCGCCAGCGTTATACAGCTCGATCCACTCGTCGCTGCTGCTGGCGGCCGTACCTCCCCATGCCACCTCGTTAATGACGACGTGAGGACCGTCGGCTGCCACGGCGCGATCGCTAGCCCAGGTGCATGTCGTCCACAGGATGACACAGAGCAGACGCATGCCGAAGGAGAGGCGCGAGAAGCGACGCATCATGCTCCCTCACCCGCGCGGTTGGAGATATGTCCTGGTTCAGGGGGCGATTCATGATACGCGTGAGATGTCACGGGCGACTCGCGGACCGATTCGCCAGAAAGGTGTCAGCCCCGTTACAAGAACACAGGCATATGCTCCGCCAGAGGGGGACCTGAATCTGGCGCGATGCGCTGGTGTCGGTTGCCCCCGGACGGAGCCGGTTGTACAATGGGGCCACGTAGGCACTGAGACCGACATCTTGGGGGGCGTTTTGATGCGGATGATCATCTACGGGGCGGGGGCGATCGGAGGCGTGGTCGGCGGCCATCTGGCCCGCGCCGGCTATGACGTGATCTTGATCGGCCGGCCAGGGCACGTCAACGCGATTCGAGAGCGTGGGCTGCGCCTGATCACCTCGATCGGCACCTATACCCTGCGAGTGCCCGCCGTCACCGGCCCTGCGGAGATCGAATTCCGGCCAAATGATCTCGTGTTCCTCTGTGTGAAGGGACAAAACACGGAGGAGGCTGTGCGGGACCTGCGCGCGGCCGTGGAGGATGTCCCCGTCTTCTGCTTCCAGAACGGCGTGCGCAATGAGGAGATCGTGTCCCGGTATTTCCCGCGCGTTTACGGGGTGATGGTGCGCGTGGGGGGTGTGTATTTGACCGATGGGGAGGTGATCGCCCGCCGCGATCCGCCGGGCTGGCTGATCATGGGACGTTACCCCTCCGGCGTCGATGAGCTCGTCGAGCGGGCGGCTCTCTGCCTGCGCACGGCCGGGTTCTTTATAATGGTGACCCCCGATGTTATGCCTTATAAGTGGGGCAAGCTCATGGGCAACCTGGCGAACGCCATCGGCGCCATCACCAACGCCCGAGGGGAGGATAACGAGCGCATCGCCGAGGCCGCCAGGCAGGAGGCTCGTGAGCTGCTTGAGCAGGCGGGCATCCGCTGGATCTCCGGCGAGAAGCTGGCCCGGGAATGGCCTGAGATCCGGCTGCCTCCCCGCCATCGGCTGGACGTGGAAGCCCAGAGCTCGACCTGGCAGAGCCTGGCCCGCAGGCAGGGCAGCGTGGAGACCGATTTCCTCAACGGGGAGATCGTGCGGCTGGCGGAGCGGCTAGGACGCCAGGCGCCGATCAACGAGGCGCTGCTGCGCATCTCGCAGGAGATGGCGGCCAATCGAGAGCCGCCCGGCAAGTATACGCCCGCCCAGTTATGCGAGTTGCTCGGTTTGAGTTGAGATGGCATCACATGGGTACGGCCTGATTATATGGGCTCACTGGAAGTCGGAGGAGATGGATCGTGGAAAGCCTAGTCGTTACCACGCATACCCATGAGGAGTTGCTGGACATCACCGGGGAGGTCCAGGAGGTCGTCTCGCACAGCGGCGTTCGCGAGGGGATCTGTTACATCTTCGTGCCCCATACGACGGCTGGCATCACCCTTAACGAGAATTGGGACCCGGATGTGAGGCGGGATATCTTGATCTCGCTAGCGGACATGGCCCCGGCGAGCCCGCGGCACCGCCACGCGGAGGGGAACTCGCCAGCTCATGTGAAGGCCAGCCTATGCGGCACCAGCGCCATCGTGTTCGTTAGCGATGGGCGTCTGCAACTCGGCCCCTGGCAAGGCATTTATCTGGCCGAGTTCGATGGCCCCCGCCGCCGCCAAGTGTGGGTGAAGGTGATCGGGGATATGGAAAGTGGAGATTAGGGATTGGAGATTGAGCGCGTTTGACCGATAGCAGAACAAATGTACAATAGGGGGTGGTGGGGCATTATGTGTCTGAACGATGGGCAACGCTGGCTGGAAGCACGGCGTCTGGGTTTTGCAGGTGTCCAGGCGGTGTATCTTCCACGCCCCCTTATGAAGCCTCATGAAGCTGGAGAGGTAGGTACCCCATGACGGATCGACTCGGCGTCATCACGGACGGCGCTTTCAACGCGACGCTCACGGCGCGGCTGGATCCCGGAGTGTCCACGGAGGGGTTACGCATTGGCGATTTCGTCGTCGTTGAGGGTAGGGATCACCTCTTCTTCAGCACCATCGCCGATATCCAGTTGCGTGCCACTAATTCGGGCATCCTGAGCCAGCCCCCCGGCAGCGCCTCCTCCTTCATCGCGCGTGCCCTGTCAGGGACGGCCACGTACGCGGCCGTGCAGGTCAAGCCCATGCTGATGATCGAGAAGCCGAAAGAGGGCGACTTCGTGGATACCACGGTGCGTCCCCAGCCGGTGCGCACCATTCCCATGCACTTCGCCATCCTGCGTCAGGCGAATGAGATGGACTTCCGGGACGTGTTCGGCGAGGATCGTGATCGCTTCTTTGCCATGGGGTATCCACTCACCATGGACATCCCGGTCTGCCTAGACCTGCGCCGGCTGATGGAGCGGTCCAACGGCGTGTTCGGGCAATCAGGCACGGGCAAATCCTTCTTGGTGCGGCTGCTCCTGTGCGGCATTATCCATCGCAAGGTGGGCGTCAACCTCATCTTCGACATGCACGATGAATATGCCTTCGGGAAACGGTCTGAGGACGGGGAGTGGGTGCGCGGCTTGAAGGATCTGTTCGGTAGCCAGGTACTCGTATATTCCCTGGACCCGCGGGCCGCGCGTCGTCAGGGCCGTCAGGTGGACGTGATCCTGCAGATCGGGCTGAATCAGATCGAGCCAGAGGACGTGCTACTCCTGGCCGAGGAACTGAACCTGCGCGGCACGGCGGAGGCCACCATCGGCCTGCTGGAAGATCGCTACGGTCAGGACTGGTTCCGCATGTTGTTAGAGATGACCCCGGACGATCTGAACGTCTTCTGCGAGGAGAGCGGCGCACATCCAGCATCCCTGGCCGCCCTCCAGCGCCAGCTCAAGCTGATCGGCCGACGTCCTTATATCGTGCCTGAGGCGAAATATGCCGTGATCGATGACATGGTGGCCGCGCTGGATCGCGAGCGCCATGTGATCCTGCACTTCGGCCCCAACAGCACGGTGCTGGATCACATGTTGGTAGCCAATATCGTGACGCGCCGCGTACGTCACTTATATCAGCAGAAGGTCGAGCGCTACGAGGAGACGCGTAACGAGGCCGATCGGCCCCATCCGCTGATGATCACCATCGAGGAGGCGCACAAGTTCCTGAACCCGGCGGTGGCCAGGCAGACGATCTTCGGCACTATCGCCCGGGAGCTGCGCAAGTATTACGTCACGCTGATGGTGGTGGACCAGCGGCCATCCGGCATTGATACGGAAGTGCTCTCTCAGTTGGGCACGCGTATCACCGGCAAGCTGACGGAGGAGCGGGATATCGACGCGGTGCTCACCGGCGTGGGGAATCGGTCCGTGCTGCGGGGCGCGCTGGAGAGCCTGGATACCCGACAGCAGGTCTTGATGATGGGGCACGCCGTCCCCATGCCCATCGTCCTGCGTACTCGCCCATATGACGAGGCGTTCTACCGATCCCTGGGCGTGGAGGAGGAGCCGGAGGACGCCTTTGAACGCGCGGCCGTGGCCAAAGCCCGGGTGGAGCAGGACATCGAGGACCTCTTCGGGGAGTAGCACCTCGCGAAAATGACTGCGCCTGTCTCACTTCGCTCGATTACGGCGCGTTGTAATGGAGCTCGGGAAAGGTGAGCACGAAAGTGGTCAATCGTAGGATGACGAGCCCGCCCTCCTGGTCGGCCAGGTAGATGTGATCGCCAGCGACCGCGACATCGGATGCGTATCCGGTGGAAGGATAGGCTTCCACCTCCCTGGGGTGCGCCGGGTCGGCGACGTGAATCACGCGTAACCCCTCTCTCCCGTCGGCCACATATGCCCGGTGTCCAACCACGGCCACCGCCACGGCCTCTCCCGGCGTATCAAGGAAGCCCACCTCCATCGGCTTAGCCGGATCGGATACGTCGATGATCCGTAAGCCGGATAGCCCATCGGCGATGTAAGCATGACGCCCGACCACGGCCACGTCCAGCGCCTCGCCTGGCGTGGATATAGAGCCCATCTCGGTGGGCTCAGATGGATCAGAGACGTCGATGATGCGTAGGCCGCCATATCCATCGGCGACATACGCGTAGGTCCCATCGACGGCCACGCTGACCGCATAGTCCGGCGTATCCAGGGAAGCCACCTCGCTGGGATCGGAGGGATCAGAGACATCGATGACGCGCAGGCCCTTATCCCCGTCGGCGAGGTAAGCGTAAGAACCCCTCACGGCGACGCCCAGCGCGTCCCCTGGCGAGTCGAAGAATCCCGTCTCAGCAGGGTGGGCCGGATCAGTGATGTTCACGATACGCAGGCCGTCGAAATCGGCCAGATAGGCGTGATCCCCGGCCACTGCGATCCCACCCACCTCCCCTGGCGTGTCATATGAGCCAATCCTCACCGGATCCGTCGGATCAGAGACATCGATCACCTCGAGCCCTTGCCGGAAGTCGGCCGCGTATATGTAGCGATCCGCTACAGCTATGCTGGTGGCGTGATCCGGGTGATCGAGGACCCCAACTGGCGTGAGATCCAGCGTCGTGAGATCCATGATGCGGAGCGCGTCCTCCGTGATAATGAACACGAGAGGCCATGCCGAGATGACCCCTTGGGCGAGGCCAGGGTACGTGATGAGCAGCTCGGCTCGTTCGGGGTCCGAGACGTTGAAGACGTGCAGGCCTCCCTCTCTGTCAGCGACGAAGGCGTAGATGAGCCATGGGAAGACGGAGACCACCGCGATATCCACGGCGTCTCCCGGCGTGTCATAGATAGCGACCTCGGTTGGGCTGGCCGGGTTGGAGACGTCAAGGATGGCTAATCCTCTTTCGCCGTCGGCGATGTAGACATAATCCCCGATCGCTGCCAGCGAGATGGAGGCCCCTGGGGTATCATAAGTGCCTAAGAGGGTCGGCGTGGTCGGATCAGAGATGTCCAAGATGTGCACACCCTGGTAGAGATCTGCGACATAGGCGCGAGGACCATCCAGCGCCAGGCCGACAGCGAACCAGGGAGCAGGGTAGACGGCGGCCAGGGTGGGCTCGTTCGGATTGGCGATGTGGATCACGCGCAGGCTACCGACGTCGGCGAGGAAGGCGTAATCGCCGGCTACGGCGACGGCGATGGCATCCGCCCCAGGCGTATCGTAGAAGCCAAGCTCATAGGGATGGCCTGGGTCCGAGACATCGATGATGCGAAGCCCTTCACCGTCGGCTAGATAGGCATGAGAACCCTCGACGGCGATGTCAGCGACGCCATGTGATGGTAATCGCAGCTCCCCTGCGACCTGTGGCTGGGTGGGATCTGTGATGTCCAGGATCAGTAGCCAGTCGCCCATCACCAGATACGCGTTTTGACCGCGGACGGCGAGGGCGTGGATCTTGCCGCCGATCTGTCCGATCGGCTTCGCATCTTGGGCATGCGTGGCGTCATGGCTGAAGCCCCCTTGCCAGGCCAGCTTCCGCATCGCTTGGGAAGCCGCCAGTAACCTGCCGTTGAAGAGGAGCGACGTCAGGAGAACGAACGCTGAGATCAGGCTGATCCACCGGAATGGTCGTCCAAACGACATGTTCACCTCCCGTATGAGGCGGGCTCATCCACACGGGCCATCAAACGTCAGGATCCACATCCGACGCGCCGGATAGCTGGGGCCGAACAGGATCTGTGTCACGACGATCTGAGTGCCGTCGGCGCTCCAGGCGGAGTCGGCGGCGATGCTTTGTTCCTCCGTATACTCGGGATATCCGGGCGTATTGAAGTGGGTGAGCTGTTGCACCCCTGAGCCGTCAGGGTTCATCAGCATCAGCTCGCCGCGCAAGGTATTGATATCACGGGGATCATAGCTGGGAAACGGCTGGCTCGATATGAAGCTGATCTTGGTCCCATGAGGCGAATAGTGGGGGTGCTCATCCCACTCATCCGGAGAGTTGGTCAGGTTGACGAGCTTACCCGTGGTCAGGTCCAGGGTGAAGATATCGTATCCATACGGGAACCCATCCGTGATGCCGATATCGGCGGTGAAGATGACCTTGCTCCCATCGGTTGAGAATCCGCCCGACTCGTAAAAGACCCCTCCCGGCGGGGTGATATCTCTCACGTTCTTCAAGCGGGGGCCGCTTTGATCCACGACGAAGTCAGCGATGTACAACCGCCAGTGACCCATTGGGTTCACGACCGGGTCATGGGGATCATCCCAATCGTCGGGATCATCGGGAGGAGCGACTAGTTTGGCCCAGAATACCCTGGTCCCATCAGGAGAGAAGCGAGGGATCAAGACCCCTTCGACCTTTGAGGTGTTCGAATAGTTCGTCAGCCGGTACCACCTTCGGCCATCAGGCGTCACCACGTAGAGGTTGTTCCACCACCCGCGTCCGGGGGTGGCCAGCCCACGCGTGTAGGGGACCCCGAAGTGATAATCCATCTCCGCCTGTAGGATGATATATCGGCCGGAGGGATGCCAGAACCCGTGGCCCTTCTGCCGATCGACCAAAGGAGAGCCGGAGCGCAATCGACAGGAGAGGCACACACGGCCCGATCCATCCGGACGGATCGTGTAGAGCTGCCATGTGTTCTTCTTATCCGTTTGATCGTACACGATCCGCTGCTCACCGGTGTGTCCCCAATCCTGGTCACCGCCATCCGCAAGGAGCCGGATGTCTCGCACCTGACAGGCTGTTGACGTCTTCGGCTGGGGGGTATCAACCTCCTGGGGAGGATTCAGAGGACGAGTCAGGGAGAGGCCAATGAGCGACAAAGTGATAATGAGGAGGGCAACCCCCCAGATACTTATCCTCTTTATCGTACGAGCTATCCGGTTTTGATCAGCCATGGATCCTCCCTAAGGACGTGTCTGGGCGTGCCCCTGCTTGGAGGCGACAACGGTTGAAAACGCGTCGCCTGGAGGGCTTCAAATCTCAGGCACCGTGCTCTCAGCCGATGCCGGCCCATCATTCAGACACGCTCTACTGAGAGCAACCATGCGATACTAATATCCCTGATCAACAGCAGGCTTGTCAATGAATCAAAGGGTTCATTCGCGACTTGGTGAGTGGCAAGTGATTGAGGTGGGATATACTTGCTTCTGCTGACACGGCGTTTGGGGATCCGTAAGCCGCCGGCTCATCTGGGAGATAGGTGCTAAGGGCAGTGGCAGCCTACTGGGATGCCACGGTCAGCACGCCTTCCGGAGATGAGCCAAGCCACGGATGGAGTTGATCGGAGGAGGAACGATGCCCGGGTTGAACAAAGTCCAACTCATCGGCCGTCTGGGGCGCGATCCCGATGTGCGTATGACGCCCAACGGGCGCAAGGTGGTTCAGTTCAACATCGCCGTGAATCGCTCCTGGACGGGGGATGACGGCGAGAGGCGCGAGGTGACCGACTGGTTTACGATCGAGGCGTGGGGCCGGCTGGGCGATATCTGCGAGCAGTACCTGAGCAAAGGCCGGTTGGTCTACGTGGAAGGGCGCTTGCAGATTGATCGCTGGGAGGATGATAAGGGCGAGACGCGCTCACGGACCAAGATCGTGGCGCAGGAGATGCAGATGTTGGACCGGCCCGGTGAGGCTTCCGACGTGGAGGCCGCGGCGGCCGGTCAGGCGTAGGAGCGAGGCATGCCTTGCCCCTATCGTGTTCAAGGAACGGGGTAGGGGGCGCAACAATGCTGCGCCCCCTGGTATTGGCTATATTAGGGCCCTCATCCCACTCTTTGGAAGCCCGACACAAGTCGGGTGAGAAGGGTGAGGGCTAAAGTGACAAGATGTCACGAGATATCAGGGGCGACCAGCCGGTCGCCCCAGCGTCGTCGCGTCCCTACCGCTCCGGCCAGTCGAGCATCAGGACCTTCACGGGAGAACCTGCTGGCAGGCGGTTCACATCCTCGGGGATGATCGCCAGCCCGTCCGCTTTGACCATCGAGAGGAGGATCCCTGATCCCTGATCTCCCGTGAGGTGGGCATACAGGGTGCCATCACGCTCTTCCAGGGTAACCCGCAGGTAGTGACGTCGGTCGTCCTTACGTTTGATCTCGTCCACCAGGATGGCGTCGATGGTCGGCTTGGCCAGCTTCGTCTTCCCCAACATGGTGAGGATGGCCGGCCGGGCGAAGAGCTCAAAAGAGATCATGGCCGACACGGGGTTCCCCGGCAGGCCGAGCAGGGGGACCCCGCGGATCGTCCCGAAGGCCAGCGGCTTGCCCGGCTTCATCCGCACCCGCCAGAAGGAGATCTCCCCCTCGGCTGCCAGGACCTCCTTAACGACGTCGAAATCCCCCACGGAAACGCCGCCGGAGGTGAGGAAGAGGTCGGCCCCCTGTTCAAGGCCCGAGCGGATCTTCGCGGTCAGGTCGTCGATATGATCGCGGGCGATGCCCAGCCGGATGGGAACGCCGCCGTATTTGAGCACCTGCGCCGCGTTGGAATAGCTGTTCGCATCGCGGATCTTCCCCGGCTGCCAGGGATCCGCCACGTCGATCACCTCATCGCCGGTGGAGAGGATGGCCACGCGCGGCCGACGGTGGACCGCGACATGCGTGTGGCCCAGGGCGGCTAACATGCCAATCTCCTGCGGCCGCAGCACGGTACCCCGGGTGAGCACCACCTGACCGGCCTTCACGTCCTCGCCAGCAGCCCGCACGTTCTTATTCCGCGCGTAAGGTTTGAAGACCAGGATCTCCTCGCCATCGCGTTCCACTTCCTCGAAGGGGATGACGGCCCCGGTCCCAGGCGGCACCGGCGCGCCGGTCATGATACGCACCGCCGTGCCGGGCTGGATGGGCTCCTCCAGGACGTAGCCAGCCGCCAAATTGGCAACCACGCGGAGCCTGCGCGGGGCGTCCGGCCGGGCCCCCTCGGTATCCTCGCAGCGTACAGCATAGCCATCCATGGCGGAATTGGATAACGGCGGGATGTCCATCTCGGCGACCACGTCCTCGACCAGGACACGGCCCAGGGCTTCCAGGATGGGCACCCGTTCGGCCTCCAGCGGCTTGAAGTGGCTCAGAAAGCGTGTCAGGGCCTCTTCCACGCTCAACATGGGGTACATATCATGCATCGATGCCTCCATGTAGCTTAAAATCCACTTCGCTCAATTATGGACTTTGGACAATTTACTCTACCTAACCGCAAAGGGCGCGAAGGACGCAAAGGCAGTTCAATAAAGGCCTTCCGATGTCAAAGTTCTTAAAAGCCATATTAAGAATCCTTGGCGCTCTTTGCGTCCTTTGCGGTTCCTGTTCCTTGCATTATAAGGATAGAGGCTTTTGTCCAAAGTCCAGTTAGATACGGCGGAAGATGGATGGGCGAACGGCGAGAGACGGATGATTTCACCTTTATTGAGGCTACCATAACATCGGTGATATCGGCAAGTCCGGCTCATATCCGCCGTTTTTTCCTGAAATTCACGCGAGATCATCGAATTTTCGATGGCGAACCTGCGTTTAATGTGGTGCGAACGGGGATCGTAAACTCGGCGTAACTTCGCACTCGCCTGGGCATCTTACTAAGTAGGAGCACGCACACATCGCCCCTCTTGGAGATGCATCTCCCCCAGGTGGGTGCTTGACAAAGGCCATCGCATCGGTTAGACTGCTAACCGACTCATGGGGTTGAGTGGCGTCGTGGTCGCTGATGGGATATCATCTTCCGCCGCGGTTTTCGGGGGATGTGGCCGTAGGCGGATAAAAGTCCGTGGAAGAGGTATGTGGGATATGGAAGAGGAAATGCAGGTGCCTGATGTGCTGGCCGAGCTCATCAATCAGGCGTCTGCCCAGGGGTATATAACTTATGACGATATTCTGCAGGTGCTCCCGGATGCCGAACAGAGCATGGAGATCCTGGAGGAGCTCTTCGCGCGCCTCCAAGAGCGAGGCATTCCGTTGCTAGAGGAAAGCGAAGTCGAGCAGGCGATGGCAGCGGAGCTGGAAGGGGAGAGGTTGCAGGAGAGTGACGAAGAGGCGGTATTAGCGGATCTGTCCACCAGCGATGCCACGGATCTCTACTTCCGGGAGATGGGTCGCGCGCGCCTGCTGACGCCGGAGGAGGAGACCACTCTGGCCCGGCAGGTGGTCGCCGCGCGAAAGGCGAAGCGTCGCCTGCGTGAGGAGCCGGATCTGGACCCGGCCGAACGCGCAAAGCTCAAGCGTATCATCCGACGGGGCAAGGCGGCCCGCCGCCGGATGGTGGAGGCCAACACCCGTCTAGTGATCAGTATCGCCAAGCGCTATATCGGCCAGGGGGTGCCCTTCCTCGACCTGATCCAGGAGGGCAACATCGGCCTCATGCGGGCGGTTGACCGCTTCGACCCGGAGCGCGGGTATAAGTTCAGCACGTACGCCACCTGGTGGATTCGCCAGGCCGTCAGTCGGGCCGTGGCCGACCAGTCCCGCACGATCCGCCTGCCCGTCCACGTGGGCGAGAAGCTGCTCCGGCTGCGTCGGGCTTCCCAGATGCTGGAGCAGGAGCTGGGTCGCGCGCCGAGCCCAGAGGAGGTGGCCGAGGTCACCGAGCTACCTGCGGATCGTGTGCGCGGTTATCTCCAGGTGGCCACGCAGCCGCTCTCTTTGGAGCAGCCTGTGGGCGAGGAGGAGGACAGCACACTCGGGCAGTTCATCGAGGATGAGGACTCCCCGGCGCCGCCGGAGGCGGTCGAGCAGGGGCTGCTGCGGGAGCGCATCAACGAGCTGCTGGATACCCTGAGCCCGCGTGAGGCGCGTATCCTGCGTATGCGATATGGCCTGTATGATGGGCATAGCTATACGTTGAAGGAGATCGGCGATAAGTTCGGGTTGACGCGCGAGCGCATCCGGCAGATCGAGGCGGAAGCGCTCAGCCATCTGCGTCATCCCAGCCGCAGTCGGTTGTTACGGGACTTCGTAGATTGACGACACTCTGCGTAGACGCGGGAAAGGGCGGGAACGCCATGATAGACGAGGACGACGCCACCGTTGAGGAGCTGCCGTCCTGGCTGCTTGAAGCTGGGCGTGAACGGGGGTTCGTCACCGTTGATGAGGTGCTCGACGCCATCCCAGAGGCCGGCGACGAGCCGGAGGATTGGGAGAGCACCTTGACCGCGTTGCGCGAGGCGGGCATCTCGCTGCGCGAAGAGCCGGAGGAGATCGAGGAAGAGGAGGAGGAGCTCCCCGAGTCGGCCGCGCCGCTCAATGACTTGGTGCGCTATTACATGCAGCAGATCAGCCGCACGCCTCTGCTGACGCCGGAGGAGGAGCGCGAGCTGGCCTGGAAGGTCGTGCATGGCCAGGAGGCGGCCAAGCGGCTGAAGGAGGAGCCCGACCTCGACGAGGAAACCCGTGCCGAGTTACAGAAGATCGTCGAGGAGGGAGAGAAGGCCCGGGAGCACCTCATTAAGGCCAATACGCGCTTGGTCGTCAGCCTGGCGAAACGTTACGTGAACATGGGGCTGCCCTTTCTCGATCTGATCCAGGAGGGCAATATCGGCCTGATCAAGGCGACGGAGCGGTTCAATCCCTCCCTGGGCAACCGCTTTAGCACGTATGCCTCCTGGTGGATCCGGCAGAGTATCCTGCGCGCCCTGAGCAACCGAGGGCATGCGATTCGCCTTCCGGTGCATAAGCGGGATGCCATCCGCCGCATGAAGCGCACCAAGCAGGAAATGTATAAGACGCTAGGGCGCGAGCCGACGGATGAGGAACTGGCGGAGGCGTTGGGAATCACCCCGCGAGAGCTAGCCGAGCTTCAGCGGCTGGCCATACGCACCATATCGCTGGACCAGCCGGTGGGTGAGGATGAGGAGACGACCCTGGGTGAGCTCATCGTGGACGGGGATGCCCCAACGCCTTTTGATGTCGCCTCCCTGAGCCAGCTGCGCGAGGATGTGCGCAACGCCCTCGAGTCGCTCAATGAACGTGAGCGAGAGGTGCTTTACCTCCGGTATGGACTCGACGGCGGCGAGATGCGCACCCTGCAAGAGGTGGCCGAGGAGCTGGGCGTGACCCGGGAGCGCGTGCGTCAGATCGAGTCCCGGGCGTTGCGGAAGATGCGCTCGCCGCGGGCCAGGCGTTCCTTGGCCGGATATGCCGGGGGACAGATCGGCGTCCGGGTGCCCGAGCAGACCCGCCCGCGTCCGCAGTTGGGTATCTCGTCCTCCTCGTCATCGTCCTCCCCTGGAGGTGATGACCGGGAGAAGAAGGATAATGCCTCCTCCGAGCCCCCGCCGGAGCTGCAGGGGTTGTTCAAGGGCATTAAGGATCGCATGAAGAAGCGGCGATCCCGTCCCCGGCGGCGCCCCGCCAATTAACCGCGGATCGGCTTGTCGCTTTACTCATCACGCATCTTCGTCCGTAACAGCCGATCGACGACGTCCGCGACCTGAACCACATCACGAACATGACAGTCCGCCACGTCGCCTGGCTGATCCCCAACCAGGATGGTGAACATCCCCATCTCCTTGGCGGGGATGAGGTTACGCAGGCTATCCTCGACGAAGATACACTCCTCCGGATCGGCCTCGAGTAGCYCCATCGCGCGCGCGTAAGCCAGCGCGGAGGGCTTGCTCACATATCCGGTGTCCACCACATCGATGATATGCTCGAACAACGAGGCGATGCCCAGGGCRTTGAGCACCCGCTGCGCGTGCTCCCGAGTCGCGTTGGTGAAGATCACCCGTCGCAGGGGGATGCGCATCAGCGCCTCGCGCAGCCGCGGGTTGGGGCTCAGGAACGCGCTGGGCTCAAAATCATGCACGTAATGGAGGAAGTCGTTCGCGTCGATCTGGCGTTCCCGTAGCAGGCCAGCCATCGTCGTGCCGTATTCTCTATAGAGGCGCGCCCGCAGCCGGGTCGCCTCCTCGCGGCCGATGCCCAGCCGGCTGGCCATCCATTCGTCCATCAGCTCATGGACGCGCGCCATCAGGCCGGCCTGACGTGGATACAGGGTGTCGTCGAGGTCGAAGAGGATGAACCGGTAGCATTTGCCATCCATGAGACTTCACCGATCCACCAGGGAGGCGAGGGCGACCATGGCCCGGAAGGCCCGATAGACTACGAGGTAATCCTCGTGCGTAAACTCGATCCGGCGGGCGTCAACACGCTGGCTGCCGGGGATAAGCTCGGCCATGTCCGCGTATCCGCTGGTGGTGAACTCTACGGCCAGGTGCACGGGCGCCTCCAATCGCCACGGTTGTATGGAGGTCAGGCAGGCTCGCTCCGCGGCCTGCCGGATGCGCCGTCTGGCCTCCTCCGGCACCAAGCATCGCGCCGCGTAACGGCTGTATCCTTCCTTCACCGCCACGGTGATCAGCTCATCGCCTAGTAAAGCCCGGGCCTCCTCCGTCACGCGCTGATCCCCGGTCACCAGGGCGACCGGGACCCCGTAGTACCCGGCCAGCGCGGCGTTGAGGCCGACCTCTCCCACTTCGGTGTCGTTGAGCCAGACCCTGAAGACGCTCCCGCTGAACGTGTGATCCAGCGTGCTGGCCTGTGTGCCAGCGCGGCTGTGGTATCCGACGAAGAACGCCCGATCAAAGGAGCCATCCAATCCCTGCACCATGCTGTACGGCTTCGGGGTCCCCGTGATCAGCTCCACGGAGTCGCTGGCGTGAAGCTCCTCGATCAACAGGTTGCGCATCGGCCCGTGGGCGTCGTTTACCACGATCCGTTTCGCTCCAGCCTGGATCGCCCCCAGGATCGCCGCGTTGACCTCTTCCGTCATCAGGCGCCGGGCGCGATCGTATTCCCGCTCACCGATGCGCCCTTGCTGCGGATGAACGACGCCGGAGACGCCCTCGATATCTGCTGAGATGTAGATGTTCATCGCGACCGTCCTCCCGAGATCATCTGTGTGTGGCATCTGTTCGGTTAGGCCATCTTCACCACGATGTCGCCGATGACGTTGGCCGCCTCATCGCCCCGATCGGCCGCGTTGCTAAGGTGACGGTAGACTTCGCGATACTTCAGCATCTCCACGATGTGGTGGACATCTTCTGGCCCCTGGAACAGGGCGGCGATCGCCTCCCGATACACTTGTTCCACCCGATTCTCCAGCGCCTTGGCTCGCTGCGCGTGTTCCGCGGCCACCCCAGGGTGTCCCTCCAGCCGGCACATGGCCAGGTAGATCTCGTTCGCCGCCTCGCGCAGCAGGGAGACCATGCGCTGGAGGTAGTTGTTGGGCTGGATGTTCAGGATCGTCATCTCATCCACAGTGGTGTAGGCGTAATCGATCACGTCGTCGATGGTGCGGGAAAGCGTGAAGATGTCCTCCCGATCGAAGGGCGTGACGAAGGTACGGTTCAACTCATCGATCAGGATACGGCGCAACTCGTCGGCGTCTTTCTCCAGCTGCTCGACCGCGGCCGCCTCTTCAGGATCGCCGGTTTGCATGAACTTCTCCAGATGTTTCAACCCCTCCAGTGTCGCTGCCGATTGCTCGATGAGCAGGCGCACGAAGTTGCTCTGTCTGGGCTTCAGGAAGTTACGGATAAAGCTCATGTCACGCCCTCCAACCTGGAATTCTGGTACGGGGGAGTATACCTTTCCCTGGCCTGACTGACAAGGCCGCGTTTCATCTCCTCGCCGTGCATGCCGGCCTCAGCGTCCCATGGGCAGGCGCACCGGGATGGCGTGATCCAACACGATCTCCATCAGGCTGACCTGACACGTGAACGCCAGGATCTCCACGCCCGCCTCGGCCGCGGCACACAGCGTGCGAGCGAAGGTGGAATCGGCGGAGGCGTTCGGGGAGAAGGCGACGGCATCGGGGCGCTGGACGACAAAGATGACGGCCGCCCGCTCCTTTTCGCTCCGCAGCCGTATCAGCTCCTCAAGATGGCGGACGCCGCGAGACGTGGGCGCGTCGGGGAACAGCGCGAGGCCATTCTCGACCAGGGTGACCGACTTGGCCTCGATCCAGCAGGGTTCGCCCGAGCGCCAGAGGCGCAGATCCAGCCGGCTGTCGCCTGCTCTCACCTCTCGCTCCAGCGTCTCACAATCAGCGAACGGGGGCAACCTGCCCTCCTGCCATGCCTCTGTCAACAGCGAGGCGGGTAGCCGGGCATCGATGGAAACCAAGACATCCCCATGAGCGACCAGCCGCAGGTCATAGGCGGTTTTGCGCCCAGACGTCGAAGCGGGGCTCACCCAGACCAGCGCGCCGGGGACGAGCAGCTCTCCCAGGCGGCCTGAGTTGGGGACGTGGGCCGCGGCCGGACGCCCATCGATCTCGATGGTGGCCCGGAAGCGATTCTCCCGACGCAGGAAGCGGGCCGGGAGAAGCGTAGGGAACTTCATCGTCAGATCAACCGTAGAAGATGTCCGAGATTGTCGCCCCCTTCGGGAGATCAGGGAGCGGCTCCGTGGGCCTCCAGCATCGCGTCCAGCTCAGCCACCGAGGTGATGCGGGCGACGGAGCGCAGGAAGGCCGCCAGGGATGGGCTGAGCTCTCGTAATCTGATGAGCTTGGGGCCGATGGGATCGACCGCCCCTGGGCTAGTGGCGTAGCTCCCATGGAAGGCGAAGTACGCCTGGTTCAGGCGGCGAATGGCGTATCCATAGGAGAGAAATCGACGGCGCCGCGCTTCCATGAAGGCCTCCGCTTCATCGATGTAGCCCTTGGCCAGCAGGGCGTCCACGGCCAGCCGGGTCGCCCGCATCTCCTGGCCGAAGTCGAACTCCGGAGGTTCCACGGGGCGCTTCTGGCTGGGCGGCGTGCGCTCAGGTGGCACGAGGTCGGGGTAAAAGCGTGCCAGCGCCTTAGCGCCGACCTCGTCGCCGACGATGGAGGCGACGGTCTCGTTCAGCGTGACGGTGTCGTTGCTATCGTAGTAGTGCCAGCCCAGGGGGTGGAAGGCCAGGTAGTTATGGGTCCACTCGTGGGCGATGGTGTTCAGGATCCAGTCAAGGCTAGCCCGATCGATCACCATGGTGGGATAGGCGCCGAACCCGCCGACGCCCTCCACCAACGCCGACACGTTATCCAGGGATTCCACCTGGCTCTCCAGCAGCACGTGCTGGTTCAAGGGCAGATCCGGCTGCAGATATACCCCCATGTACAGCTCGATGCGAGCGCGCGGCGAGATGATCAGATAATACGGCGGCTCGGCGAAGGAGAACTTCACCGGCGGCCAGACCTGGCCCAGCAGGGTCAGCCCCTCCTCCCGCAGGACCGCGCTGATCTGGGCTTGCAGGATGGCCTCGGCTATGGGCCGCCGCCCCCTTTGGAGCTCTCGCAGCCTCGCGATTTCGGATCGCAGCGGGGCCGTCGCCGCATCCGGATCGACGACCGAGGAGTCCGCGTAGATGCGCTCGATACGTCCTTCCAGCGCGCCGATGCGGCGAGCAGCCGCCACGTATTCTCGCACGATCCGGGCTCGTTCGCCCGGAGGGATATCATCCGATGGGTCCGCGACCGTCTCCCAGGCCTTTTGGGCCAGCCCGCGGGCCTCCCATGCCCACAGACTAAATTCATATGGTCCGGTCAGCGTGCGCACCTGATATTTGAACCTCTCGTCCGGTGGGATGTGGTCGCCCGGGAGGCTCGTCAGGATGAACGCGATGAGCAGGATCGATAGCACCCAGCGTCTCCATCCCCGGGCCAACCGCTGGAGTGTGGCGCGAGCATAAAAGAGGCTGAGCGATAGGGACTCCTGGGCCAGGCCCGAGCGAACCGGCAGAGACGATTTGGACATGCCATGATCCTCGCGCGATGGACGAGAGCGGTCTGTAGCCAACACCCGCATTATAGCCGATGTTCGCGCGAGCGATAAGCGATAAGGGGCAGGCTGATGCTCAAAGATTTGACAAACGGTAGCTTCTGGCCTATACTTCACAATGCTATAAGGGGCTGTAGCTCAGCTGGGAGAGCGCTTCAATCGCACTGAAGAGGTCAGGGGTTCGAATCCCCTCAGCTCCACTGGCTTATCGTCTGCGGCATGCCCTTCAGGCGAAGGGTATGCCACAGGTGATAAGGGAAAGGCGGTGAACAGGAGTAGTAGGTCTACCCCCTAGCGAGTCGGGAAAGATCAGGTGGAAGCCCGACAGAGGTGGTTGGGGGTCCACCATGAAGGCCGAACTCGCCTGGGAGCTCTGGCCCTGAACATTTGAGATCAGTAGGGGACAGCGGGTGCGCCCGTTATCGCGCATAGAGTGGTCGGAGAAGATATGGGGCTGTAGCTCAGCTGGGAGAGCGCCTCAATGGCATTGAGGAGGTCAGGGGTTCGACTCCCCTCAGCTCCACCTGTTTGTGAGCTCCGACAAGCAGGGTGGTACCGCGGAGAACCCCTTCGTCCCTGAGAGGCGATGGGGTTTTCTTCTTATATTGGGCGCTTGGATTCCTGACAACTCAAATGGTAGGAGTCCATGGACGCGCCTCGATCTTCCATGGTGCTCTGGCCCTAACGCCGTAGACAGGAGGAAACCTCATGCCCATCAAGGAGTCGCAGTGGATCTGGTTTGATGGCGAGTTCGTGCCTTGGGCTGATGCTAAGGTCCATGTCCTATCCCACGCGTTGCATTACGGGAGCAGCGTCTTCGAGGGTATTCGTGCCTACGAGACGCCGCGAGGGGTGGCTATCTTCCGGTTGGAACCTCACGTGAAGCGGCTCTTCAACTCCTGCAAGATCGCCCGTATGCCGGTCCCCTATACACCGGAGCAGGTATCCGAGGCCATCATCGAGACGGTGCGTCGCAATGAGCTTCGCTCCTGCTACATCCGGCCTCTGGTCTTCCGGGGTTATGAGGTTCTCGGGGTTGACCCGCGCAAGTGCCCGGTGCATACCGTCATCGCCGCCTTTGAATGGGGCACTTACCTGGGCTCTGAGGCGCTGGAGCAGGGTGTGGACGTTGGTATCAGCTCATGGCGGCGGATGGCGCCCGATACCTTCCCCGCGCTGGCTAAGATCGGCGGCCATTACATCAACTCCCAATTCATGGTGATGGAGGCGCGGGATCGCGGCTTCACCGAAGCCATCGCGCTGGATATTTATGGGTACGTATCGGAGGGCAGCGGCGAGAACCTGTTCGTCATCCGCGATGGGGTTATCTATACGCCGCCGTTGGGCGCATCGATCCTGGGCGGTATCACCCGCGATAGCGTGATCACCATCGCCCGAGATCTGGGATACGAGGTGCGCGAGCAGTTGATCCCGCGGGAGATGTTGTACATCGCTGATGAGCTCTTCTTCACCGGCACAGCCGCGGAGGTCACGCCCATCCGCTCCGTAGATGGGCAGCCGGTGGGCGAGGGACGCCGCGGCCCCATCACGGCGCGCATCCAGGAGCAGTTCTTCGGGATCACGCAGGGCAAGTTGCCCGATCGTTACGGATGGCTGCATTACGTCTGACCAGCATGAGGAGGAGCGTCCATGGCAGCGCCTGATATCGTTCGCTGGGCGGAGGTGGAACCGGTCGAGGTGGCGCCCGGCATGTGGCGACGCACGCTGGGCACGGGCGAGCGTGGCATGTTGATCGAGGTCCGTGCGGAGCCTGGGGTGCAGCTGGAGGCCCATTCCCATCCGGCGGAGCAGATCGGCTACGTCGTCTCCGGCGAGGTGGAGCTCACCATCGATGGCACGCCCTATCGCTTCAGCCAGGGCGATAGCTACGCCATTCCTGGAAACGTGCCCCATTCAGCCCGTTTTTTGACCTCATGCGTGCTCGCGGAGTACTTCACGCCGGTGCGCGAAGAGTATCGGAGGAAATAACGTGCGCAACCTGGCGCTGTTGCTTGCCCTGGTGGGCTTTCTGCGCCGGGGATGGACGTATTTTCGGGAGCGCATCGCGCCAGAGCTCTCATGCATGGCCCGCTCCCTAGCCGCGCTGGTTTACGGCTACCTGGCGACCACCATGGCGGGCCTTCTGATCGCCAGTGGCTATCTGATCGCCACCCGCCTGGGCCTCTCCGACGGCGTGGAGGTTCGGCTCGGATCTTACCTCGTCTTCGCCGTCACGCCGGGGGCGTTGGGCACGAACCTTCAGGGAGGGCCCGGGCTCATCATCCTCTCTGCCCTGGTAGGCTTCGCGGCCGCCATCGTCGTGCGGATCCGCTGCGCGCTCCAGATCCAACGGGATGCCCAGGACCGAGAGAAGCGGCGGGCGCAGGAGCGTGAAGCGAGGCGGTGAGCGTGGAGCGTAGAGCGGGGAGCGTAGGGCGTGGAGCGTAGAGCCACGGGCAACTCGTGTTTACGCCTTACGTTTTACGCTTTACTCATTAGCCTAGCACATTCTACCATACCCAATACGCACTACGCATTACGCAATACGTATTACGCATTACGTAATTACGTAATAGGGAGTGAACTCGGATGAGCGATCGTTACGTACCGCAGGAGATCGAGCCTAAGTGGCAGAAGAAGTGGGAGGAGGAGGGTCTGTATCGTACCGTCGAGGACCCCAACAAGCCGAAGTGGTATTTCCTGACCATGTTGCCGTATCCCAGCGGCGATCTTCATATCGGCCACTGGTACGCGATGACGCCATCCGATGCCGCGGCGCGATATAAGCGCATGCGGGGATACAATGTGTTCTTCCCCATCGGCTTCGACGCGTTCGGGTTGCCGGCCGAGAACGCGGCCATCCGACATGGCATCCATCCTGCCAAATGGACGTACCAGAACATCGAGCGCATGCGCCGCCAGTTGAAGTCCATGGGGGCCATGTGGGCCTGGGATCGCGAGGTCATTACCTGTGACCCCCGCTATTACCGGTGGACGCAATGGTTCTTCCTGAAGTTCTATGAGAACGGCCTGGCCTACCGGGACTACGTCGCGGTGGATTTTTGCCCCACCTGTAACACCACGCTGGCCCGCGAGCAGGTGTGGGGCGAAGATCGCCACTGCGAGCGCTGCGGCACGCCGGTCATCCGTAAGAAGTTGAACCAGTGGCTGTTCCGCATCACCAAGTACGCGGATGAGCTGCTCGATTTCTCCAAGATCGACTGGCCGGAACGGGTCAAGCTCATGCAGACCAACTGGATCGGCCGCAGCGAGGGCGCTGAGGTGATCTTTAAGGTCGCGCCGGGGTTCCTGCCCGAGGATGCCGATCCGGCTGAGGGGGATATCGTGGTCTTCACCACCCGGCCCGACACGTTGTGGGGCGCCACCTTCATGGTGCTCTCCCCAGAGCATCCGCTGGTGGAACGGATCACCACGCCGGAGTATCGGGCTGAGGTGGAGGCTTATCAGCAGCAGGCCGCCCGGCTGGACGAGATCACGCGTACCTCCACTGAAAGGGAGAAGACGGGCGTCTTCACCGGCGCGTATGCCATCAACCCGGTGAACGGCGAACGTATCCCCGTGTGGATCGCCGACTACGTGTTGATGACCTATGGCACCGGCGCCATCATGGCCGTGCCCGCTCACGACGAACGCGACTATGAGTTCGCCCTGAAGTTCGGGCTGCCCATCATCCCGGTGATCGATCGCACGGATGGCCGGGCGAAGAGCCTGATCCGGCCGGGCGCCGTAGCTGACGGCTTCGTCGATCGCCTGCGGGAGGAGGGTTTCTCGCTCCAGGAGATGGACGAGGGTGTCCTGGTCACGCTGGAGGGGGATGAGCAGATCGATCGTTATGCGGCCTTGATCCGGGAGCACGTCCAGCCCGGGCATTGGTGCGAGATCGTGGGACGCCGCTGGCAGTTCATCTTCCCTGATGCCGTGCTGACGCTGGACTCCATCGCGGCGGATCGGGAGATCCTGAAGCGCTGCCAGGCGCTGGATCCCTCGCTGCAGGGCTATCGCACGACGATGGAGATGTTGAACGCCGTCCAGGGCTACAGGGACATCCTGTTCCATGACGAATACGGCGCGATGATCCATTCCGGCCCGTTCAGCGGCACGCCCGGCGATGTGGCGGTGAAGCGGGTCACCGAGTGGCTGGAGGAACAGGGCATCGGCAAGTTCGCCGTGAGTTACCGCCTGCGAGACTGGCTGATCAGCCGGCAGCGGATGTGGGGCGCGCCCATCCCCATCATCTACTGCCCGAAGTGCGGGACCGTGCCCGTGCCGTATGAGGATCTACCGGTGTTGCTGCCCGATGACGCGGAGTTCCTGCCCACCGGCGAGAGCCCGCTCAAATACCACGAGGGGTTCCGGTACGTGAAGTGTCCCAAGTGCGGCGCTGATGCCGAGCGCGAGACGGATACCATGGATACCTTCGTGTGTTCTTCATGGTACCACTACGCCTACGTGAGCCCTTACTACAAAGCGGGCGAGCCCATCGGCCCGGACGACAAGCCGTTCGATCCGGAGAAGGGGAAGTACTGGCTGCCGGTGGATCAGTACACGGGCGGCATCGAGCACGCCACCATGCACCTGCTGTACACCCGGTTCTTCACCAAGGCCATGCGGGATATGGGCATCGTGGACTTCGACGAGCCTATGCTGCGCCTGTTCAACCAGGGCACGATCCTGGGCGAGGATGGCGAGAAGATGTCGAAGTCCCGCGGCAACGTCATCGCCCCGGATGATCTGGTGGAGCGCTACGGCGCGGACACCGTGCGGGCGTATTTAATGTTCATCGGCCCGTGGGATCAGGGTGGCCCGTGGAACTCACAGGGGATCGAGGGTGTGCGTCGGTTCCTGGACCGGGTGTGGAGCGTGGTGACGGAGCCGCCGGCCCATCCCGCCGACGGCGAGCCGACCGAGGAGGAGATCCGGGCGCTGAGGCGCAAGACCCATCAGACGATCCGCAAGGTGACGCACGACATCGAGAACTTCCGATTCAACACGATGATCGCGGCGCTGATGGAGTTCAATAACTATCTGATTAAGGCCAAGGAGACGGCCGTCTATGGCACGCCGGCGTGGGATGAGGCCATCGACAGCCTGTTGCTGATGATGGCGCCCTCGACGCCGCACATCGCTGAGGAGCTGTGGCAGCGGCGGCATCCGGGTCCCAGCGTCCATCTGCAGTCCTGGCCGGAGTGGGACGAGGAGATCGCCAAGGAGGAGACGATCACGCTGGTCGTGCAGGTGAACGGTCGGGTGCGGGATCGGATCGAAGTGCCCGCCGACATTACGGAGGAGCAGGCCAAGGAGCTGGCGCTGGCCACGAAGGGCGCGCAGCGCCACACCGCTGGCAAGGAGATCGTGAAGATCATCTATGCGCCCCGTCGGCTGGTGAACATCGTCGTGCGGTAGGCGTATGCGAGATCGAGGACGATGAGGGGTTTTCATGCCCCTCATTTTCTTTTTCTCCGAGATCAATCTGGGGCTCTCCTTGACAGCGTTTGATGGGCAACCTAGAATGCCGTTGAAAAATTCAGCGTGAAGGAGATGTGCACAATGAAGCGCGAGATCATCGCCACCGATCGCGCGCCTGCCGCGGTGGGGCCTTACTCCCAGGCCGTGCGGGTGGGCGATCTCATCTTCACCGCTGGGCAGATCGGCATCGACCCGGCTACCGGTAAGCTGCGTGAGGGCCTGGAGGCGCAGACACGCCAAGTCCTGGATAACCTGCGGGCCATCCTGGAGGCCGCGGGGAGCAGCCTGGACGACGTTATCAAGGCGACCATCTTCCTCACGGATATCGCGAACTTCGCCACCGTGAACGCCATCTATGGCGCCGTCTTCTCGGGCCAGCCGCCCGCCCGTTCGACCGTTCAGGTCGCCGCGCTCCCCCTGGGCGCGGAGGTCGAGATCGAGGCCGTCGCCTTGGTGCGAGACGCACAATCCTGAGGGCCGCCTCGCTCGCCAGTTGTTTGCGTCTCATGAGGAAACAGGGTATAATGTTTTCACACCTCAGGAGGAGAAGCAGGCACGCATGGAAAACGTGGAGAACGCCCAGCCCGCTATCGAGGAGCAGGGGAGCGGTGCTCCTCCCCCCATGGAGGAGGAGACGCCCGCGGAGCAGCAAGACGTCCACCCCATGGCCGAATTGCTGGAGGCCGAGGACTTCAGTGACTTTCAACCCCAGGCAGGTGAGATCCGGGACGGTGTTATCGTCAGCATCAGCCCCACGGAGATCCTGATCGACATCGGAGCCAAGACGGAAGGCATCGTCTACGGCCGTGAACTGGAGCGGCTCGGCCCTGAATTGGAGAAGCTCAAACCGGGGGATCCCGTCGTCACCTATGTGGTCAGGCCCGAGGACAAGGATGGCAACATTGTCCTCTCGTTGACCCGGGCCCAGCAGGAGCGTGATTGGCGTCGCGCGGAGGAGCTGCTGCGCACCCAGGAGATCTTCGAGGGTGTGGTCAGCGGGTACAACCGTGGCGGCGTGATCGTCAAGCTGGGAAAGGTGCGGGGATTCGTCCCCAAATCGCAGCTCGCTAATGTGCATCGTACTGAGGCCGCATCGGAGGCGGGAGATAGCGAGCCCTGGTGGGCGAGTCTGGTAGGCACTAAGCTACAGCTCAAGGTCATTGAGCTGGACCGCCGACGGAACCGTCTGATCCTGTCCGAGCGTCAGGCCCTTCGTGAGTGGCGCAAACAGCAGAAGGAGCGCCTGCTGGAGACTCTAAAGAAGGGCGATCGCGTCAAGGGGAAGGTGAGCAGCCTGGCCAGCTTTGGCGCTTTCGTTGATCTGGGCGGCGCGGATGGCCTGATCCACCTCTCGGAGCTCTCCTGGAGCCGCGTCAACCATCCCAGCGAGGTGCTCCAGGTCGGGCAGGAGGTGGAGGTTGAGGTCATCAACGTCGATCGGGAGCGGAAGCGCATCGGGCTCAGCCTGCGTCGGCTACAGCCTGAGCCCTGGAGCGTGGTGCACGAGAAGTTCGCCGTCGGCCAGCTCGTCGAGGGCACCATCACAAAGTTGATGGATTTCGGGGCCTTCGCCCAGATCGATGATGGTATTGAGGGCCTGATTCACATCTCCGAGCTGTCCGATGAGCGCATCAATCATCCCAGCGAGGTCGTCAAGGAAGGGGAGACGTATACGCTCCGTATCATCCGCATCGAGCCGCACCGGCGGCGTATCGGCTTGAGCCTGAAGCAGGTGGATGAGGACCGATACGCTGAGTACGACTGGCGCGAGGCGGATGAGGACGAAGAGGTGGAGTGGGCATCTGACGCTATAACGGAAGAGCCGGAAGAGGAAGATGTAGCAGCGGCCTTCGAGACACCGGATGTAGAAGAAGCAGAAGAAGAAGATGTAAGCGACGGCGAGGCCGCCGGGGAAGAGGATTACGAGCTCTAACAATATCAAAGATCGACGGCTCTTGGCCCTGGGCTTGATCGGCACCCATGCGTGTTGTCGATGCCTATGGCCGTGTGAGCCGAGGAACTGACACCACCCCGGATTCTGCATCAGACCGGGCTGCTACGACGACGTCGAGCGAGGGGGCGAGGGCCGGAAGGCACAGAGCCCCCTTGTGTTTATACGTTGTGAACCCTCCCTACAGTGCCTTGTGTCATGATCCATTGAATGGAACTCGGCTTACCACGGTCTTCGAACGTCCACGTTATACTTAGAATAGACCCGCTTGTGATAATAATCCATTTTGAACTAAGGATGGAAGATCATGTCTGACAAACTGGATCGATTTACAAAGCGGGCACGACGTGTGCTGCAGCTGGCGCAGGAAGAGGCACAGCGCCTTAACCACAATTACATCGGCACCGAGCACTTGTTGCTGGGGCTGGTGCGGGAGGAGAACAGCGTTGCAGCCAAGGTCCTGCGCGAGCTGGGGGTTGATCCAGGACAGGTGATCCGCGCGGTGGAGCGGACGGTCGGGCGGGGCGAGAGGGCCCCGTTCTCGAAGCCGACGCTCTCACCACGCACGAAAAGGGTCATCGAATTAGCCGTCGATGAAGCGCGATTGATGGGGCATCATTATATCGGTACGGAGCACCTGCTCCTTGGTCTGATCCGAGAGGGCGAGGGCGTTGCTGTTAATGTGCTTAAGCAGTTAGGCGTTGATCTGGACCGGGTACGAACGCAGACAGCGCGTAATATCCTGCAATCTCAGATGCAGTCCAGAGAGAAGCGAAAGGGTGAATCCAAGACTCCGTTGGTGGATCAGCTGGGGTTGGATCTGACCGCCCAGGCCGAAGAGGGGAAGTTGGATCCCATCATCGGCCGTGAGAAGGAAATCGAGCGTGTTATCCAGATCCTGAGCCGCCGCACGAAGAACAACCCGGCGCTCATCGGTGAGCCTGGCGTCGGGAAGACGGCCATCGTTGAGGGACTGGCCCAGCGCATCGTGCGCGGCGATGTGCCGGAACCGCTCCTTAACAAGCGGGTGCTCATGCTCGATGTCGGTTCGTTGGTTGCCGGCACGATGTACCGAGGTCAGTTCGAGGAGCGGCTGAAGAAGGTTATCGAGGAGATCAAGAATTCCGATAGCATCCTCTTCATCGATGAGGTGCACATGCTGGTCGGCGCTGGCGCGGCGGGCAGCAGCGTGGACGCGGCGAACATCCTCAAGCCGGCCCTGGCTCGCGGCGAGCTGCAATGCATCGGCGCTACCACCCTGGACGAGTATCGCAAGTACATCGAGAGCGATGCGGCTCTCGAACGTCGGTTCCAGCCGATCCTGGTGGAAGAGCCCACGATCGAGGAGACGATTGAGATCCTCAAGGGGATCCGATCCCGCTACGAGGAGCATCACAAGCTGGAGATCACGGACGAGGCGATCGAGGCAGCAGCGCACCTGAGCGCTCGCTACGTGCCGGACCGGTTCCTGCCGGACAAGGCCATCGATCTGATCGACGAGGCGGCCAGCCGGGTGCGCATGTACAAGACGCCTTACGCGAACACCCTGCGTGAGACATACGTCCAGCTCAAGGACCTCCAGCGGCGGAAGGAGGAGGCGCTGGAGACGCAACGCTACGATGATGCCATCGATCTGCGCTATCGCGAGGTCGAGCTCCAGCAAAAGCTGGAGAACCTGCGGCGGGCCTGGGAATCTCTGGCGAATCGCCCCAAGGTGACGGCGGACGATATCGCCGAAGTGGTCTCCATGTGGACCGGCATCCCTGTCCAGCGCATGGCGGGGGAGGAGTCCGAGCGGCTGCTGGAGATGGAAAAGGCGCTTCATGAGCGGGTCGTGGGGCAGGATGAGGCGATCGAAGCCATCTCCAAAGCCGTCCGGCGGGCCCGCGCTGGGCTGAAAGACCCCAAGCGCCCCATCGGTACCTTCATCTTCCTGGGGCCCACGGGTGTGGGTAAGACGCTTCTGGCGAAGACGCTGGCTGAGTTCCTCTTCGGCTCCGAGGATGCGCTCATTAAGCTAGACATGAGCGAGTTCATGGAGCGTCATAACGTGAGCCGGCTGGTGGGCGCGCCGCCCGGGTACATCGGGTATGAGGAGGGCGGGCAGCTCACCGAGGCTGTGCGCCGCCGCCCGTATTGTGTGATCCTGCTGGACGAGATCGAGAAGGCCCATCCCGAGGTGTTCAATATGCTGCTCCAGATCATGGAGGACGGGCATCTGACCGACGCCAAAGGGCGGCGTGTGGACTTCCGCAACGCGATCATCATCATGACCTCCAACGTGGGTGCCAAGCTGATCAACCGGGCAGGGCCGCTGGGCTTCAGCGTGACTCGCAATGAGGCGCAGACGCAGGAGGAGGAGTATAAGGAGATCCGCGAGCGGGTGATGGAGGCCCTGAAGAAGACCTTCCGTCCGGAGTTTCTGAATCGCCTGGACGGTGTCATGGTCTTCCGACCGCTGACCCGTGAGCAGATCAAACAGATCGTGGATCTAGAGCTGAAGCGGGTCCGCTCGCAATTGACCGAGCATGATATCGAGTTGGAGGTCACGGACGAGGCCAAGTCGCTCCTGGCCGACGAAGGATATGATCGAGACTTCGGCGCCCGTCCGCTGCGGCGGGTGATCCAGCGGGAGATCGAAGATGCCTTGTCGGAGGGTCTATTGGCCGGGCGGTTCAAGCCTGGCGATAAAGTCCTCGCCGACGTCAACGCTGATGGCAAGCTGGAACTGCGGGTTGTCGAATCCCGTGCCCCCGATGCGGACAAGGGCGAATCGGAGATGCTCGAGGCCATGCTGGGGTGATGGCCTCGTGAGCAGGTAAGCGTGGTCAGAGGGGGTGAGATCAGGTTCTCACCCCCTTTTCGCGTCAGGAAGCTTCGGGGGAGCCTCTCTTTGTGCCCTTCGTGCTCTTTGTGGTAAAATCCTCCTCGAACATTTGAGCGAATATGGGGGATCGCCATGGCTAAGGTGAAAACGCGATATGTTTGCCAGCAATGTGGCAGCGCTCATATGAAGTGGATGGGACGCTGCCCCGACTGCGGGGAATGGAACACGCTGGTGGAGACGGTGATCGAGGAGGATCGTGGCCCGGCCAGGCGGGCGCGGGCGACCAGCGACGTGTCCCCTGTGCCGCTGCCGGATATCGCCGCGGATGGATTCGAACGCATCCCCGTCCCTATGGGTGAGCTGAGCCGCGTGTTGGGCGGCGGCATCGTCCCCGGCTCCGTCGTGCTTATCGGAGGGGACCCTGGCATTGGGAAATCCACCCTGCTTCTCCAGCTATGCGCGCTCCTGGCGGAGGATCAGGACGTCCTCTATATCTCGGGTGAGGAGTCGGCCACCCAGATTAAGATGCGCGCCGCCCGGCTTGGAATCAACAACCCACACCTGTATATCCTCGCCGACACGCATTTGGAGACCATCCTGGCCCAGATCGAACACATGAACCCGCGCATCGCCGTGGTGGATTCCATCCAGGCCATCTATACCGATGCACTCACATCGGCCGCAGGGTCCGTCAGCCAAGTCCGTGAGTGCGCGGCGCAGCTCCTGCGCCTGGCCAAGGCCCAGGCGATCCCCATCTTCCTGGTGGGGCATGTCACCAAGGAGGGCACTATCGCCGGGCCGCGGGTGCTGGAACACATGGTGGATACGGTGCTCTATCTGGAGGGGGAGCGATTCCACACGTATCGCATCCTGCGCTCAGTGAAGAACCGCTTCGGCTCCACTAACGAGGTGGGCGTCTTCGAGATGGTGGAATGCGGCATGCAGGAGGTGCCCAATCCCTCGGAGGCGTTCCTGGCCGAGCGCATGCCTAACGCGGCCGGGTCCGCCATTGCCGTCACATTAGAGGGCACCCGCCCGTTGCTGGTGGAGATTCAAGCCCTATCCTCCACGACGAGTTTCCCCTCGCCAAGGCGCACCGGTAATGGCGTCGATTTCAACCGCCTGCTGCTGCTGGTGGCCGTGTTGAGCAAGCGGGTGGGGCTGCGGCTGAGCGATCAGGATGTGTTCGTCAACGTAGTGGGTGGCCTTACCGTGCGGGAGCCGGCCGCCGATCTGGCGGTGGCGTGCGCTATCGCCTCCAGTGTGCGGAATGTCCCCGTCGCCGCTGACCTGGCTATCATAGGCGAAGTGGGGCTCTCAGGCGAGCTGCGCTCGGTGCATCAGCTGGCCAGGCGGTTGAGCGAGGCGGGGCAACTGGGGTTCCGCCGCTGTCTGGTGCCCAAGAGCGGGCTGCGCCGTCTGGATCCGCCGGTGGACGGGGTGGAGATCATCGGGGTGCGCACCCTGGCCGACGCGTTGGAGGTGGCGTTAGGCGGGTAAAGCGGCGATTCTGCTGGATGAAATGAGAGGCGCCCAGAGGAGCTTATCACCCTGGGCGTCTCTGTAACCCGGACAGGAGGCTATCACGCTCCTTGCTTCAGTTCATACGGCCAGGCAACGATACCCCCGTCCATGAATCGCACATTGGTAAAGCCTGCCCCCTTTAGGATGCGATAGGCCTCATAGCCGCGCAGGCTGATCTTGCAGAAGGGGATGATCTCCTTGTCTCGCGGCAGATCATCCAGGCTGGGACGTAGCCGCCCCAGGGGGATAAGACGCACGCGTGGGTCCTCGATGCGTACCGCCTCATACTCAGCCGGGCTGCGAACATCGAGCAGGATGAAGTCGTCGCCGCGATCCATCTTGGCCTTGACCTCCTGTGGCGAGATGGATTCGGCCAGACCATCGATCTTGTTACGCACGATGTTCGCGGCGTGGATCAGGTTGTCCAACGCTTGTGAATACGGCGGAGCGTAGGTCAGGTCCAGCGTGGCCACGTCGTCCACGGTGGCCTTGAACCGTAGAGCGGTAGCCGCCACGTCTACACGTTTATCGGCCTCACCCGGCCCCACGGCCTGGATACCCAACAATCGCCGTGTGTCCGCATCGGCGATGAGCTTGATTAGAAGGGTCTGAGCCGTCGGATAGTAATGAGGTTTATCGGGCCCAGGAGCCAGGCAGGTCACGACGTTGTAGCCGCGCTGGCGGGCCTCCTGCTCCGTCAAGCCCGTGCGCCCCACGTTGTAATCGAAGACCTTGACGATGGCCGTCCCTAAGATGCCTGGGAACACCTCATCGCCTCCCGCGATGTTGGTGCCGATGACGCGGCCATGTTTGTTAGCCGTAGAGCCCAGCGGCGCATACGCCCACTCACCAGTGATAAGGTGTTTGTTCTCCACGCAGTCACCGCCCGCATAGATATCCGGATCGCTCGTCTGCATCCACTCGTTGACCAGGATGCCGCCGTGGGGGCCGATCTCCAGGCCTGCCTCTCGAGCCAGATCGCTGCGCGGCCGGACGCCCACGGCGATCAAGACCATGTCCGCGGGCAGCTCACGTTTCTCGGTGATGACGCGGTTGACTGCCCCCAGGTCGCCCTCCAGGCGTATGACCTTCTCGCCGGTGTATACGTTGACACCTTTGGCTACGATGTGTTTGGTGAGGAAAGCCGCTGTCTCCACATCCAGCAGTCCGGGGAGCACGTGGGGCATCATCTCCACTACGTCCACTTCTAGGCCACGCTCCACCAGTGCCTCGCTCATCTCTAGTCCGATGAGCCCCCCTCCGACGATAACAACGCGCTTGATGCTGCCGGAGCTGATGGCATCGCGGATCGCGCTGGCGTTACGCGGCTCTCGCAGACCGAAGACGTAATCCAACCGGATGCCAGGGATAGGCGGCATGACCGAGTAGCCGCCGGTTGCCAGGACTAGCTTGTCATACGGGAATTCGTACTGTTCGCCCGTCTCCAGGTTGACCGCCCGCACGAGCTTGTGCTCGCGGTCGATGGATACGGCGCGGGTTCGGGTGTAGACCTCGATGTTCTTCACGTTGCGGAAGAAGGAGGCATTGCGCGGCGTGCCCACTGGCGTGCACATCAGCTCGCGCATCTCCGACACGGTGCCTTTAATGTAGTACGGCATCCCGCAGCCGGCATACGAGAGGGCGCTTCCTTGTTCGATGATGGTGATCTCCGCGTTGGGATCCATACGCCGGGCACGCGCCGCGGCTTTTGGACCACAAGCTACGCCACCAATTACGACGATGCGTTGGCGTTCACTCATGAGGCAACCTCCTTAAAAGATGGTGACCAATAGGGGGCTGACTTTCATGACCATAGCACGAAAGGGTGAGTTAGTCAAATATTTTGTGTATATAGGCACATCCTATGGTATGATGTACTAGCATGATTGTACGAAGCGAGTTTCGCCCTATAAAAGGCCGTCAAGAGCACATCAGGGAATCCTTCCATATTCGGATGGGCTGTATCAAACAAGGGCTTCGAATCCCCCTGAGGAGAGAAATAAGGTATAATCTAGCCATCAAGATCTATACGGGAGGACAGTGTTTCGATAAGATTGGAGATCACGAGGGAGGAGGATGGACGAATCAAGGGAGAGTCCGCCGGATGTAGGCGCACGGCTCAGGGAGCTACGGCGGGCGCGGGGGCTATCCCTGCGCGACCTGGCGGCGGCCAGCGGGGTGTCCGCCAATACGATCAGCCTAGTGGAGCGCGGTCGCAGTTCGCCGAGCGTGGCAACGCTGCATCGCCTGACCAGGGCTTTAGACGTGCCCATCACGGCGTTGTTCGAGGAGTCCAGTGCGAGCTCGGTAGTAGTCACCCGGGCGGGAGAGCGCCGACCGATTCGCGGGGGATGGGGGGATCTGGAAAGCCTGGGCGCTGGAGTGCCCCATCAGCAGATCTCGCCCTTCCTCCTCACGATCAAGCCTTCAAAGCGCTCGCGCGGTTTGGTCATCTCTCATTCAGGCGATGAGTTCATCTATTGCTTAAGCGGGCGAGTCGAATACGTGGTCGATGGTCGTTCCTACGTATTGGAGCCGGGGGATAGCCTGTTGTTCGAGGCTCGCTTGCCTCATCATTGGCGAGCGTTGGACGGGCAGCCCGCTCAGATCCTCCTGATCATGCAAGACGATCAGGCGCATCCACTGGAGTGAGCCGATATGGGAGAGGGGGCGGCCATGAGGGAGAACGACGAGATCGCATATCTCGTGTTGACGACAGCGCCTCCGGATGAGGCAGAGCACCTCGCGGAGACCCTGGTCCGGGAGCGCCTGGCGGCCGGGATCAACGTCATCCCGGGGATGAAGAGCTTCTATTGGTGGCAGGGTACCCTGCACATCGATGCGGAGAGTCAGCTTCTGGCACAGGTACCAGGCGAGCGACTGGAGGCCTTTATTCAGCGGCTGTTGGAGCTGCATTCCTACGAGGTGCCGGAGGTCATGTGCTTCCAGATCGACACCGGTCACCCGGCTTATCTTCAATGGATCCACGATGAGGCTACTACGACGTGACGCCTTATGAGGTGACTGACTCCTCGAAGGTGCTGGTCACTTTTCATTGAACTTTTCGCCGCCACAGGGCTTGTAACGCCTGAAGATCCTCGCGCGCGAAGATCAATAACGCCCCGCCATACGTGATGGCTCCCAGCGCGATCCCCGAGGTGCCCGTCCACCAGGGTGCGCCAGCGCCCCAGCCGTGCTGCCACCATTGCAGCAGGCCACCCATGAAGAGGGCTGCCCCTCCCGCCTGGAGGGCGGTGCGGGCCAGCCGTGATCCCCCCAGGCCTCCAAGCTGACGCTGTATCAGGTAGACCAGCGTTCCCATCTCTATCGTCGTCGCCAGCGTATTGGCCAGGGCTAGGCCCCCATGTGCCAGCGGCCGGACCAGGAGCAGGCTCAAGATCACGTTCAGCCCCATCGCGCTTAACCCCACCCATACGGGGGTCCACGTGTCATGCAGCGCGTAAAAGGAGCGACTGACGATCTCCACCACGCTATGGGCGACCAGCCCGGCCGCGTAGAAGGCCAGCGCCTGCGCGACGACCGCAGTCGAATGGGCGTCAAACGCGCCCCGTTCCAATAGCAGGCGGATTAACGGCACGCGCAGGATGATCAGGCCGACGCTGGCGGGGATGGTCAGCAGCAGGATGGCGCGCAGCGTCGCGTTTAAAGTGGCGCGCATCTCGCCGCGCTCCCCCCGCGCGATCTGAGCCGCAAAGGTGGGGAAGGCAGCGGTGGCTACCGCCTGCGCGATCACCCCCTGGGGGAGGAGCATCAGCAGCCACGCGTAGTTCAAGGCCGCTAGGCTGCCTTCAGGGAGACTGGAAGCCAGGATGGTGTTCACCAGGAAGTTGAGCTGGACGGCCGCGATGCCTAGCACGCGCGGGGCCATCAATCGGCCCACCTCGCGTACGGCCGGATCCCGCAGCCCCAGCGTGGGCACGTATCGAATCCCCTGCCGCAGGAGCGCGGGGACCTGGACGAGCAGATGGGCGAAGGCGCCCACGACGACACCGAAGACCAGGCCGCGCACGCCCCAGCGCGGCGCGAGGAACCACGCGCCAGCGATGATGGAGAGGTTGTACATGACCGGCGCCAGCGCGGGGAGCAGGAAATGCTGACACGCGTTCAGGACGCCCATCACGATGCCGCTGACGCCGAAGACGATGGTCGAGATCAGCATCCAGCGCATCAAGGTGGCCGTGAGCGCTTGTTGCTCCGGCGTAAAGCCCGGGGCGATCACCTGCTTCACCAATGGTTGGGCGAGCACAGCCGCTATTAACGCCAGCACGCTCATCAGGAGAAGCACCAGGTTGACCACGGCGCTGGCCATACGCCAGGCGGCCGCGCGATCCGCCTGAACCAGGCGCTCGGTGAACGCGGGGATGAAGGCGGATCCCAGGGCGCCCCCGGCCATAAGCTGGAACAGGATGTCCGGCAGGCGAAACGCGGCCAGATAGGCGTCCAGGTCCGCGGAGGTGCCGAAGCGCGCGCCGATGATCATCTCTCGCACCAGGCCCGCGATCCGGGAGAGCACGAACATCACCATGACGATCCCGGCCGCCCGCGCGATCTGTCGCAGACTCTGTGAGCTTATAGGCTGTATCACGCTCCTCCCAAACGTGGAGATAGGCTCATGGCTCGGGCGGGAGATAATCCAGGGGGTTCACGCGTTGGCCGTTGACGCGGATCTCGAAGTGCAGGTGGGGGCCCGTGCTACGGCCGGTGCTGCCCGCCTCGCCGATGAGCTGGCCGCGTTTGACCCGATCGCCTTTGTGGACCCATGCCCCCTTCAGGTGGCTGTATAGGGTCACCAGGCCGTTGCCGTGGGAGATGATGACCGTGTAGCCGTAGCCCGTTCTGGCCCATGCCGCGTGGATCACCACGCCGTCGCGCGCCGCGTACACTGGGGCCCCATACACGGTGCCAATATCGAGGGCGCGATGCCGCGCGGAGTAGCCCCGCGTGAGCACGCCCACCAGCGGCCAGGCGAAATCGTAGCCCGGCGCGAGGCTGGGCTTCCGCAGCCATCGGGTGAGATCCTTCCGCCCATTGGGGATAAACAGCCTCTGGCCGGGGGTGAGCTCGTACGGCCTCCTGAGGTGGTTTAACGGCTCGTAGATGATGTCCTCGGGCGCCACGCCCCATTTTTGAGCGATGGACTCCAGCGTCTCACCGGGCTTGACGGTGTGTAAGGCCCCCCGCCTTGGCGGGATCAGGATTTCCTGCCCGACCCAGATGCGATCGGGGTTTCGCTCGATTTCCGGGTTGCACCAGCGCAACGTGTCGATGTCCAGATCGAATTGGCGGGCGATGCTCCACAGCGTATCGCCGGGTTGGACGGTGTAGGTGATGATCTCGGACCGGAACAGAAGCCCCATTTCCTTTTGGAGCTCGCGCCATGTATGCGACGTGAGGACGTCGTCCTCGGCGGGAGCGCCGAGCGGCCGGACATGGCCGGCCTCGGGAGGCGCGGGGTCCCTGGCCTGGACCTTTCCGGGGCTCAGGATCATGGCCAAAAGGGATATCGCGAGGGCGAACGCCCACACCGTCCATCGCGGGATCCAGTAAGGGAATGCCGTCGTGCTCATGACTCTCGAGGCCTCGCGCGTAGGATACGGTGGATCAACGGCGGCGGCTCGACCGGCTCCGGCCCAATGGTGAAGGCACGGCGGAGGCGTGCCTCGGCCTGCGCCAGTCGGGCATCGTCGTTGGCATGGATCTCGCATAAGGGCTGGCCGGCCTCCACCCGATCCCCTATACGGGCGTGCATGATCACCCCCACGGCTGGGTCGATGGGATCTCCCTTCTTTTCCCGGCCACCACCCAGATCCACCACGGCTATGCCTATCATCGCGGCGTCGATGGCCTGCACGTACCCGGCCGTGTCCGCCGTCAGAGGAGCGATGTACGCTGCCCGGGGCAGCCGCCTCGGATCCTCCACAGCGGCCACATCTCCCCCCTGCGCGGCTACGAACTCACGGAATTTCTCCCAGGCGGCGCCGTTACGCAGCGCCTCTTTGGCGCGTCTTCGCTCCTTATGTGACTCGTCCACGGCGTCGCGACGCATAGCCAGCATCTCCGCGGCCACGGTCAGCGCGTGCTCACGAAAGTCCTCCGGCCCGCCGCCGTGCAGCGTCTCGATGGCCTCGATGACCTCTAAGGCGTTGCCGACGGCGCGGCCTAATGGCTGTGACATATCGCTGATGATGGCAGTCATGCGGCGCCCTGATCGCGTGCCGATCTCCACCATCAATTGAGCCAGGCGCTCCGCCTCCTCCAGGGTCTTGATGAACGCTCCCGATCCCACCTTTACGTCCAGAACGATGGCATCGGCGCCGGCCGCGATCTTCTTAGCCATGATGGACGAAGCGATGAGCGGGATGGCGGGCACCGTGCCGGTGACGTCTCGCAGGGCGTAGAGCTTTCCATCGGCCGGGGCCAGCTCATGGGTCTGTCCGGCGACCACCAGCCCCACCTCCTGCAGTTGCTTCCGGAATTGCTCAATGGTCAGGTCGGCCTGGAACCCCGGGATGGATTCCAGCTTGTCCAGCGTGCCGCCGGAGAAGGCCAGGCCACGGCCGGACATCTTGCCCACGGGCAGCCCGCAGGCGGCGACGATGGGGCCGACAACCAACGTCGTTTTATCGCCCACGCCACCCGAGGAGTGCTTATCCACGATGAAGGGAGCGATATCATGCAGGTCCAGGGTGGCACCGGAGTGAGCCATGGCCAACGTGAGATCCGTCGTCTCCCGGGGGGTCATCCCTCGGAAGTAAATGGCCATGCATAGGGCGGCAGCCTGATAATCCGGGATCTCGCCGGCCGTGTAGCCGCGAATGAAGTATTCGATCTCAGCGGTCGTCAGCTCAGCGCCATCCCGCTTTCGCTCGATGATCTCTACGACGCGCACGGCGCGACCCTCATAGCCTCAAAGCCTGAGCGCCTGGCGGGGTTAATCAGGCAGGAATTCAAAGCGATCCAACCGTGGATCGAAGGGTTCTGTGTCGGAAAGCTCATCGCATCGGCAGGGCAGGCCCCGCGCACACGTCTTGCAACAGAAGATGCGATCCTTCTGTCGCACTGGAGCCCAGGTGATCTCCACGCCGCACCCATCACAGATCAGCATCCTTGAGCCCTCTATGCGAGCCATTTCGTCTCCCTCCGGGTGATTTCATAATCGTATCTCGCTCAACCGATGCGCTTACACTCCGCTTCCTATCCCTTGCGCTGATGTGTTCCCATCTTACCACAGGCCGATGATGGCGGGCAAGACGAAGTGCATACGGTGATCTACTTATGTCTCACCGCGGAGACGCTGAGAACGCAGAGGGGGAAGAAAAACAAGAGAGGGATCCTGCGCCCTCGACGCTTTTGCGGTGAGCAATCATGGCGAAAAAGGTGACCGGCACTTCGAAGTGCCGGTTACCTCACCCGAGTAGCTGCGCGCGTTGCCACGCGGCTCTGACGCGCTTATAATAGGATATTAGCTCACCGAGAAGACGTGGACAGGTTTGACCGGGCGTCGTGGGGTAGTTAAGGGTGAGCGAGGATATTCATCGCGTGGGTGAATGCAGATAGAGATGGCGGAACGGATTTTGATCATCGAGGACGAGGCGTATATCGCCGATTTCCTTCGCCGTGGCCTCCTCTATGAGGGTTACGCGGTGGAGGTGGCTTATGACGGGGAGACGGGCCTCGCAGCGGCGCGGGATCGTCCCCCTGATCTCGTCATCCTGGACCTGATGCTCCCAGGCATCGATGGGATGGAGGTGTGCCGTCGGTTGCGCGCGGCGTCGGACGTCCCCATCCTGATGTTGACCGCCAAAGATGCCGTGCCGGATCGGGTCGCCGGGCTCGACGCGGGCGCTGATGACTACCTGGTGAAGCCGTTCGATTTCGAGGAGTTGCTCGCCCGGCTGCGCGCCATCCTGCGGCGCCGACGTCCTACGCCGACTCAGGAAGTCTTACGATTCGCCGATCTGACCCTGAACCCGGCCACGCGGGAGGTCAAGCGGGGTGATCGCGCCATCGAGCTGACGGCGAAAGAGTTCGATGTGTTGGAGCTGTTCATGCGTCACCCGCGTCAGGTCCTCACGCGGGATATCTTGTATGAGCGGATCTGGGGATACGACTTCAGCGGTGAATCCAACATTATCGAGGTGTACATTCGTTATCTGCGCACCAAGCTCGAGGCTGGTGGTGAGCCTCGCCTGCTCCATACAGTACGAGGGGTGGGCTACGTCCTTCGCGAGCCGTGAAGCCCACCTGCGACGGTGAATGCCCATGCCGATCCGCATCCGTTTAACGCTATGGTATACGGCCCTTCTCGCGGCCATCCTCTTCATCCTGAGTCTCAGCGTTTACTCCTTCCTCTACCGGGCGCTGCTGCAAGAGATCGATAACACGATTCACAGCCATGCAGATGGCGTCGTCGCCCTCTTCAACGAAGAGAACGATCCCCTCACCGTGCTGATCTCGGGCCGGGCTCGCATCCCCGCGATCGACGTCTTCGCCACCCAGGTGTACGTGCAGATCCGGGGACGCGATGGCCGCGTGGTTCAGCGATCTGCTAACCTGGGCGAGTTCACGCTGCCCGGCAGTGAAGAGGCATTTCGCGCCAGCCTGGCCGGCCGACCGATGACGTATGAGACCCGCGAGGGCGGCCGGCATATCCGCATCTACAGCGCGCCCATCCGGCTCAGCAGCGGTCAGATCATCGGCGTCGTCGAGGTGGGACAGAGCATGGAGGGGCTTGACGCCACGTTGCGGACCTTACGCCTCTCGCTTCTCATCGGCTCCATCGCGGGGCTGCTCCTGGCCGCGCTGGGAGGAGCCTTCCTGGCCCGGACGGCCCTGCGTCCCGTGGACGAGATCACACGGACGGCTCGTCAGATCGCGGCCGGGCATGGCCCGGAGGAGCTCGGACGTCGCCTGCAGATCCGTCAACCCAACGACGAGGTCGGACGGCTGGCATCCACTTTTAATGAGATGCTGGAACGGCTGGAGCATCTCTTCCAGATGCAACAGAGATTGGTGGCGGATGTCTCTCATGAGCTGCGCACGCCCCTGACCACGCTGCGCGGCAACCTGGATCTGTTGCGTCGCGGGGCCATCGATGACCCCCAAATGCGTGAGGAGGCCCTCGCCGCCATGGAGGCGGAGGTCAACCGCATGAGCCGGATGTTGTCCGACCTGCTGCTCTTGGCGCAGGCGGACGCGGGCGTGCAGTTGCAGCTGAAGCCGGTCGAATTGGACACGCTCTTGCTGGAGGTCTATCGGCAGGCGTTGGTGATGGCGGGGGACCGCGTGAAGGTACATCTAGGCCACGAGGATCAGGCGCTGGTCATGGGCGATGCGGATCGCCTGCGGCAATTGCTCCTGAACCTGGTGGATAATGCCATCAAATATACGCCCCCGGGTGGGGAGGTCACCCTCTCACTGGCCCGGGAGCCTGGATGGGTCCGCGTGACCGTGGCGGATACGGGCATCGGCATAGCGCCTGAGGACCTACCCCACATCTTCGAGCGATTTTATCGGGCGGATAAGGCGCGAAGCCGGGCCATGGGTGGTACCGGGCTCGGCCTCTCCATCGTCCAGTGGATCGCCCAGGCCCACGGGGGGCAGATCACCGTGGAGAGCCGTCCCGGCGAGGGGAGCAAGTTCACGTTATGGCTCCCCGCGCACTCCACCCGTTCTTCCTCCACGGCATCATGAGGGGAACCGCGAGGGACGCGAAGCGCTTTTGAATCGCCTTTGCGGTTAGAAGGAAATTCCGTTTCATCTCGGCCCTGAGCCGTTAAAACGAGTGAGGACATGGCAGACAAATTGAGAGTAGGGATCATCGGCTGTGGGGCGGGGCGTTTTCACGCGCGTGGATACGCCCGCCTCCCTGAGGTGGAGGTCGTGGCGCTGGCCGACGTGAACCCGGAGCGGTTCCGTCACATCACCGAGGAGATCCCGGTGCCCCGCCTGTACACGTCGTATGAGGAGTTGCTCGCCCAGGATGACATCGACGCGGTGAGCATCGCTCTGCCCAACTTCCTGCACGCCCCGGCGACTTTGGCCGCGCTGGAGGCGGGCAAGCACGTCCTCGTCGAGAAGCCTTTGGCCACGAAGGTCGAGGACGGGGAGAAGATGGTGGAAGCGGCTCGTCGCACCGGCCGCAAGCTGATGATCTGCTTCAACTATCGCTTCCGGGGGGATAGCCAGGTCATCAAGCGCCAGATCGAGGCCGGGCGGCTGGGTGACATCTACTTCGCCCGGGCGGGATGGCTGCGCCAGAGCGGCATCCCCGGCATCGGGAGCTGGTTCACCGATAAGGAGCGATCTGGCGGCGGGCCGCTCATGGACCTGGGCGTCCACGTGTTGGACTTGGCCTTGTGGTTCATGGGGGCGCCGGAGCCCATAGCGGTCAGCGGCGCCACATATGCCGCGTTCGGCCCGCGCGGCCGCGGCAGTTGGCGATTTGCCCGCTTCGAGCCGGGCTCCGACGGCTTCACCGTCGAGGACATGGCCACCGGCTATGTCCGCTTCGCCAATGGCGCCACCCTCTCGCTGGAGGTGAGTTGGGCCAGCTATACCCGCCATCCTGATGACTATTACGTGCATCTCTTCGGCACCGAGGGAGGCGCCGAGCTAAACGTGCACCAGTATGGCTTCACGGACACCGTGCGGCTGTTCGGCGAGGCCGCGGGCACCTTCATGGAGATGAAGCCCCAGTATACCCCGGAGGGCGGACACGACAAGGCGATCGAGGAGTTCGTGCGCTGCATCCTGGAGGACCGGGAGCCCTCGCCGAGTGGCGAGGATGGGCTGCGCGTGTTGCGCATCGTAGACGCCCTGTATCGGTCAGCCGAGGTCGGGCACGAGGTCACCATTTAGCTATAAAAACTCACCACGGAGACGCAGAGAGCGCGGAGATTTTGAACTTGGGTTGAAGGCTCCCAACCTAAAGTAGGGGCACGGCGCCGCTGTGCCCCTACCAGAAACCGGGTCTCTTGAGCACTTTTGAAGCCTAGCAGCGGTTTAGGCAGCATCTCAGAGAATAGCTTCCTTCTCTGCGTCCTCGGCGTCTCTGCGGTTTTTCAGGATCCCCTTAGCCATCCGGTTGGGAGGGCGACTTGCGGGTTGCCCCCGACAACGCTGGATCGAGTATATGCACGAGGCGATCACGCTGGAGACGCTGGACTTCCTCCTGAGCGAGCGCGGCGCGGCTGTCCTGGCGACGCTCAAGCCCGACGACCTGCACGATCGGGCCATCCTGAGCACCCTCACCCGGCTGCGACGCACCTGTTCGCCTCAGGAGGCCGCCGCGGCCATGACCCTGGCCCGGCTGCGTCTGCGCGGGAGGGCCAAATTCTCCCGCGCAGACGTGATGTTCTTCACCGAGGAGGCGCTCCAGCAGGCGTCGGGCGAGACGATCAGTCGCTATCGCGCTCGACGGTATGCCGCCTTCGGCCGCGTCGCCGATCTGGGTTGCGGCATCGGCGGGGATACGATCGGGCTGGCTGCCGCCAGCCATGAGGTGATCGCAGTGGACCGCGATCTGCTGCGAGCCCGCCTCGCCCGGGCCAACGTCCGTGTCCTCGGGCTGGGCGAGCGGGTGCACGTCGTCTGCGCGGACCTGCGCCAGCAGCCGTGGGGCACGGACGCCGCGTTCATCGATCCCTCGCGGCGTGTGGAAGGGCGGCGCGTTTTCTCCGTGTATGAGATGGAGCCGCCCCTGGCGGATATCCTCGCCCTTCGCAGGTGGATGCCGCACATGGGGGTGAAGGTGCACCCCGGCGTGGAGGATCTGGGGCTTCCCTCCGATTGCGAGGTGGAGTTCATCTCCGAAAATGGGACTTGTAAGGAGGCGGTGCTCTGGTTCGGGGATCTGTCCACCGGGGTGCCGCGGCGGGCCACGCTTCTCCCGGGCGGACACACGCTGGCCTGGGAGGAGGTGGAGCCCGTGCCGGTGGGCCCGCCAGGCGCCTATCTCTATGAGCCGGACCCGGCCGTCATCCGGGCCCATGTGGTCGAACATCTGGCCTGGCAAATCGGCGCCCACAAGCTGGATGAGGAGATCGCCTACCTGACGGGCGATCGCGCCGTACAGACCCCCTTCGCCCGTTGTTATCCCATCTGGGAGGCACTGCCTTTCAACCTCAAGGAGCTAAACCGGCGGCTGCGGGCGCTGGGTGTCGGTAGCGTGATCGTGAAGAAGCGCGGCTCGGCGGTCGATCCAGAGGCGTTCCGCCGTCGATTGAAGACGGTCCCAGGAGGTCGGCCGGCGGTGGTCATCCTGACCCAGGCGGCCGATCGTCCCATCATGTTGATCTGTGGGGAGGCACTGTGAGCGAGCGCGATGCGGCAAGGGCGTTGGCGGAGGCCGTAGGGCGATTATTGCGGGCGCAGGGAAAACGGGTGGCGCTGGCCGAATCGTGCACAGGCGGCCTCATCGGACACCTCATCACGAACGTGCCGGGGAGTTCCGACTATTTCTGGGGCAGCGCCGTGACGTACGCTTACGAGGCGAAGGAACGCGTATTGGGCGTGCGGCGTGAGACGCTGGCGAAGTACGGCGCTGTGAGCCCGGAGACGGCCAGGGAGATGGCCCAGGGCGTGCGTCGGCTCTCCGGCGCGGATGTGGCCGTATCCGTGACAGGGATCGCTGGGCCGGGCGGCGGCAGCCCTGGCAAGCCCGTAGGGTTGGTCTATCTGCACCTCTCGGCGCCGGATGCGGAATGGGGCGAGCGACACGTGTGGTCATTCGATCGGGAAGGGAACAAATGGGCCTCCGCGAAGGCCGCGCTGCGCCTGCTCCTGCGGTATCTGGAACGCGCAACCCAGTAGGGGCGACGCATGCGTCGCCCCTACCTACATAACAGGTCCGGCAATTCCGTCAATGAATGGATGATGGGGACGTCCATGTCGTTATGGAGGCCGTGGCGGTCGATGAGCACGGCGGCGAGGCCAACCTGACGGGCGCCGCGCACGTCGGCCTCCGGATTGTCGCCCACGTGGAGGACGCGCTCCGGCGATGTCCGAGCGTGGGCCAGGGCCGCCTGGAAGATCGCCGGATGGGGCTTCTCGGCGCCCACCCGAGCGGATGCCACGATGAAATCGACATACCTGTCCAGGCCTAGCGCCTGGCATAGGTCGGGGAGATACCAATCCCAGTTGGACACAATGCCTAGTTGGTAGCCCTGAGCACGCAGTCGCTCTAGGGTCTCTGGGACATCGGGATAGAGGCGGTAGGTATTCGGATCACGGGTGATCTCTATTAGCCTGCGAACCAGGCGATCCAGGATCGCTTCATCGTCATATCCCAACCGAGCCAGGATGCGACGCTCGATCTCGCGTCGCCGTAGCCATGCCTGCTCCTCCTCAGGAGGATAAGTCAACGGTAACTTCAGGGCATCCTCTGTCCAGCCCGCGTAGGCTGCCATCAGCAGTTGCTCCGGAGGAGCGTGTATGCCGACCTCGGCATACACCTGTCGGTAGAAAGTCCCCCAATCAGGCCATGGATGGATCAGGGTCTCTCCGAAGTCGAGAGAGATCACTTCATATCGACGAGCACACATGAGTATCCTCGGAAAGATGGGATCATGAGCGAAGAACGTTGGATCGATGAGCCGGTGATGGTACAGGCCCGCTTCCTGCCTGACGGCCGGATCGTGCCGACCGCCTTCATCTGGGAGGGCCGCACCCGTTACGTGACGTCAGTAGGCCGCCAGTGGGCTGAGGACGGAAACCCCTCGATGCGCCACTTCCTGGTCCAGACCGCTGCTTTCGACACCTTCGAGCTGGTGTTGGACACCGAGAACCTGTGCTGGCGGCTGGTGCGGGCGTGGATCCGCCCCGCTACCGCATAGATGTCGCATTATCGTGGTAGCTTCTCCAGCCGGGCGAAGGAGGCCAGCAGCTTTTTGACGCCGCGACCGTCGAAGGCGACAGTGACCTCCTCGTCGTCGCCGGTGACCTGAGAGCTAACCACCACGCCCTCGCCGAATAGCTTGTGCCGCACCCGATCGCCGGGCGAGAATTGCGGTGGACGGGGCTCTTGGGGCTCGTCCTCCTCGAGTGTTAGGGATGAGATCTCCCATGTGGTTTCCCGGCGCAGGGCGGCGCGCGCGGCTGCCTGGCGCTCCCGTATGTTGCGCCCCTCGATCAATGAGGGAGGGATGTCGTCGAGGAAGCGAGAACGCTGGCTGATCTCGTCTGAGCCATAGACGCGCCGACGGAAGGCGTGGGTCAGGAAGAGGTACTCCTTGGCGCGGGTAATGCCCACGTAGAAGAGTCGTCGTTCCTCCTCCATCTCCTCTGGGTCCTCCAGGGAGCGGGCGTGGGGCAGCAATCCCTCCTCCAGGCCAGTGATGAAGACGGCGCCGAACTCCAGGCCCTTGGCCATGTGCAACGTGAGCAACGTGGGGGCGTCGGTTTCCTCTGGCAGCGTGTCCACATCGGACACCAGCGCCACCTCCTGCAGGAACAGCCCCAGGGCGTCAGGCTCGTCCTCCTCGACGGGCAACGCGTCCTCTACCTCGGGTACGAACGCGTCGTATTGAGAGGCCACGTTGCGGAGCTCCTGGATGTTGGCCCAGCGCTCCTCGCCTTCCTCCGTGCCATCGCGGATGTAATCCTCGTAACCTGATTCTCGGAGCACGCGGTCTAGCAGTTGGGCGGGCGTCAGCTCTCGCCGCGCCGCGACCCACCCTTCCAGTTGATTCAGGAAATGCAGGAGCGCCTTACGGGCGCGGGCGCCGAACGGGCCAGGCTCTTCCCTCAAGCGGCGCAACGCCCCCACCTGTGACATCCCCATCTCCTGCGCCCACAAGGCCAGCTTCGTCATCGTCTTCTGCCCGATCCCCCGCGGGGGCACGTTGATGATGCGGCCCAGGCTGACGTCATCGTCGGGGTTGTAGATCAGGCGCAGGTACGCCAGCAGGTCTTTGATCTCCCGGCGCTCGTAGAAGCGAGTGGCGCCCACTAGCCGGTACGGCATGCCCGCTGCTACGAAGGCGTCCTCCAACGCGCGGGATTGGGCGTTAGTCCGATACATCACGGCACAATCGCCCGGGCGGAGCCTGCCTGTCTCCGTCAGCCGCCGGATCTGATCTACGACGTAGGCGGCCTCGTCGCTCTCGTTGTACGCCTCGTACACGGTGATGTAAGGTCCTTCCTTGCGGTCCGTGTACAGGCGCTTGGGCGTGCGGTGCAGGTTATGGGCGATGACGGCGTTGGCAGCGTCCAGGATGATCTGAGTGGATCGGTAATTCTTCTCCAGGAGGAAGACCTGGGCTTCGGGGAAATCCTCACGGAAGCGCTGGACGTTGCGGTAGTCGGCGCCGCGGAACCGGTAGATGGATTGGTCCTCATCTCCCACCACGAAGAGATTACGCCAGCGTCCCGCCAGCAGCTTGACCAGCTCGTATTGGGCGCTGTTGGTATCCTGAAATTCATCGACCAGGATGTGCTGATAGCGCTCCTGATAGCGTTCGAGCACAGCAGATTCCTGTCGGAAGAGGAGGACGGTCTGCATGAGGAGATCGTCGAAGTCCAGGGCGCTGTTAGCCTGCATGATCTCCTGATAGCGCTGGTAGACACGGCGGGCCACCTCTTCCCAGTACGTGCGCGCCTCGTACCTCTCCGGAGGGATGAGCTCGTTCTTGGCTCGGGAGATGAGAGAGCGCATGAATTGGGGGCGGAATCGTTTATCGTCCAGATTCAGGTCCTTCAACGCCTGACGGACGACGGAGAGTTGGTCGCCTTCGTCGAAGATGGTGAAGTTGGGATCTAGGCCGATGTGCTGTCCCTCGCGACGGAGGATGCGGACGCAGATGGCGTGGAAGGTGCCCAGGGTGAGGCCGCGAAGTTGCCCGCCCAGCAGTCCCTCTGTGCGGGCGCGCATCTCCCGGGCGGCCTTGTTCGTGAACGTGACCGCCATGATGTACCAGGGGGCGACGCGGCGCTCGCCGACGAGCCAGGCGATGCGGTGGGTGAGGACGCGTGTCTTGCCGGATCCGGGGCCCGCGAGCACCAATGCCGGTCCGCCGGGCATGGTCACGGCAGCGCGCTGTTGCTCGTTCAGGGTATCTAACAATGCGTTCATCTTCTGATCACATCATATGCCTGAATGGTCGCTGAAGCGCTTCCCCTCGCAGGTCGGAGGGCAAGCTCAGCGTAGCCCATTGTATCATCGATTGATCACAGCGACCAACCTTGGGCGCCCACAAGCGCGCGACGGTGGATAATCCGAAGCGATTGACAAGCTGAGCGCTTCCAGGTATAGTATAGGTGTCCTTTTCCCCTCAGAGCCTGCCAGAAGCGGCTCATTATTGAGACACCCCAGGCGTTGGACCTGATGTCCCGCTTGTGGATCCTATGCTCATTTTTCGGCAATGGGGCCGATTTGATGCTTGATCCTATCCCGCTGTCTCCCTCTATCAAGGGTTTGAGCGCCCATAGAATATTGGGAGATAGCTCCTATCCTGGATAATGGTAGAGCCCTCTTTATTTCACTGTAGCGTTGCGTAGCCCTTTACCAGGACATCGTGCCCTAATCTCCCCCGTTTGGTCGATATCTCACTGAAGAAATCCACTAGAAAGGAGGGTTGTGCTTCAAAGGGCTCTTCCAACCTGCGTGTCTGAGCGCGTCTTCAACTCTTTCACATTAGGGAGGAAAAGTGATGCGCGTACCCTGGTTGTTCAAACTGTTCAGCCTCTTGGTCGTCCTGAGCGTTGTCCTGGTCGCCTGCGCGCCGGCCGCGCCTGCCCCGGCCGAGGAAGGGGCGGCTCCGGCGGCCGAAGAGGCGGCTCCTCCGGCCGAGGAAGGCCCGAAGCGAGGCGGCACCATTACTTTCGCGTTGTATCAGGAACCGGAGATCCTCAATCCGCATATCTGCACCCAGACGGCGTGCGATGAGGTGAACGAGTTCATCCTGGAGGCGCCACTGGGCGTGGATCCCGACGGCAACTTCTTCCCCATCCTGGCGAAGGAGGTCCCGACCCGGGAGAACGGCGGCGTCTCCGAGGATGGCCTGACGATCACCGTCCGTTTCAAGGAGGGGATCAAGTGGTCCGACGGCGAGCCGTTCACCGCGGATGACTTCAAGTTCACCTGGGAAGCCATCATGCATCCCGAGAGCGGCGCCGTCAGCACCACCGGCTGGCGGGATATCGAGAGCATTGAGACGCCCGATGACTACACGGCCGTCATCAAGTTCAAGCAGTTCTATGCTCCCTATCTCGCCCTCCTCACCGCGGAGATCCTCCCGCGACACGCCACCGGCGATCCGGCCAACATGCCCAAGTGGGACTTCAACTGGCATCCCATCGGCACGGGCCCCTTCATGATGACCGAGTGGGTGTCCGGTGACCACATCACGCTGGTGCGCAACCCCAATTATCGGGAGGCCCCGGAGAAGCCCTATCTGGACGGCATCAACATCATCATCACGCCCAGCCGCGAGGTGGGCAAGGCGATGATCAAGACCGGAGACATCGACATCCTCTGGGATCTGGTCGAGGCCGATATCCCCGAGTTCGAGAACATGGAGGGGGTCGTGCTCTCGGCGCCGCCGGATACGGGCACGGAGCGCCTGCTGCTCAACCTGGCCGATCCGACCATCGACGCCACGGATGATCCCCTGAACAACCCGCACTGGGCTCTGGGCGATCTGCGGGTGCGCCAGGCCATCCAATATGGCATCGATAAGGCCAAGATCAACGATGAGCTGCTGTACGGCAAGGCCACCCTGGGTACCTCCGAGCTCAACCTCGGCTGGGCCAAGTGCGATATCCCGGTCAGCGAGTACAACCCGGAGAAGGCCCGGCAGCTCCTGGAGGAGGCCGGTTGGATCGATCAGGACGGCGATGGGATCCGCGAGTGCCACGGCTGTCCTTATGCCGAGGAGGGTCGTCCGCTGCGCCTGAAGATCCAGACGACCAGCGGCAACAAGCTGCGTGAGCAGGTCGAGCAGCTCTTGGTCGAAATGATGCGGGACATCGGTATCGATCTCTACATCGAGAACGTGCCCTCCTCCGTGCTGTTCGGCTCCTGGGCCAGCGGTGCCTTCCGCAAGCACGGCCACTTCGACATCCTGATGTACACCACCTCCTATGGCATCGATCCGCAGGCCCATATGGAGGGGTACTTCGCCTCATGGAACATGCCTACGGAGGCGAACGGCGGCCGCGGGTTCAACTACTCCCGTTGGGTGGACGAGGAGGCTGACGCCGCTATCAAGGAAGCTGGCACCAGCCCGGATCTCGAGGTGCGTAAGGCGGCCTACCAGCGGCTGTGCGAGCGCATCGCGGCCGGCCTGCCGCACATCTATCTGTACGACCGGCTGGAGCTGAACGCCTACCGAACCCGGCTCCACGGCTGGATCGACAACAACTGGATGGACATCGGCTGGAACGCCGAGGATTGGTGGGTATCTGAATAAGGCGGCTGACCTGTCCCTCGCGCGCTTGTGACGAGGGACGGTCCGACGAGGCGGGCCTCTTCCCTGTCCCTGGCTCTCTACGGGCGAGAGCGCAAGGATGGGGAGAGGTCCGCCCGCATAACATGCAATACGTAAAACGTAAGGCGTAGTAAGAGGTGAAGGGTCGTGACCAAATACATCATACGTCGCACGTTGCAGGCGATCCCTTTGCTGTGGGTGATCAGCGTCATCGTCTTCCTGCTCTTGCAGATCATCCCCGGCGGTCCGATGGCCGCGTATGAACAGAACCCCGATCTCTCCGCTGAAGATCTGGCCCGACTGGAGGAGCAACTGGGGCTAAACGATCCCATCCACATCAAGTACCTCAAGTGGTTCGGCAACATCCTCCGCGGCGATTGGGGATATTCCCTGGCGACCAAGCGGCCCGTGCTGGTGGAGATCGGCGATCGGCTGCCCAACACGTTATTACTCATGGGCGTCTCCTTTATCACGACGATCATCTTTTCCCTGCCGATCGGGATCTTCTCCGCCCTTCGTCAATACTCGATCTTCGACCACGTCGTCACTACCATCGCCTTCATGGGGCAATCCATCCCGATCTTCTGGTTCGGCCTCATCCTGATCATCATTTTCCATGTGACCCTGGAGAACCCCTTCACGGGGAAACCCCTCTTCCCGGCGCGCGGGATGACCACGCTGGGAAAGCCCTTCTCCATCGGCGATCTCATCTGGCACATGGTGCTACCTGTCACCATGCTCACCCTCTTCAGCGCGGGCACGTACACGCGCTACATGCGATCCAGTATGCTGGAGGTCATCCACCTTGATTACATCCGCACCGCCCGCGCCAAGGGACTCTCTGAACGGGCCGTGATCTATGGCCACGCCCTGAAGAACGCGGCGCTTCCCGTGGTCACCATCATGGCCTTGGATCTGCCCAGCCTCTTCGGAGGGGCGCTCTTCACGGAGACGATCTTCTCTTGGCCGGGCATGGGGCGGCTGTTCTATCGCTCCGCCGAGCGGGTGGATTACGCTATGTTGATGGCCATCATCATGATCAATGCCGCCCTGATCGTCTTCTTCAACCTGCTCGCGGACATCGCGTACGCTTACCTGGATCCGCGCATCCGTTACGATTAAGACCACGGTGTTGGAGAGCGTATGGCCACACAAAGCGACACTGCCGTACCGACGATCTCCTTTACCGGTGAGATCCCCAAAGAGTACAGGGCCGAGTCGATGGCTCAGATGGCATGGCGCCAGTTTAAACGCCATCGCATGGCCGTTATCGGGCTCATCGTGGTCGGCATCCTGGCGATCGCCTCCATCATTGGCCCGATGATCTCGCCGTATGATGTCTACCGGTCTAACTTCTCGGAGCGTTACCAGCCGCCATCGTGGCGACATCCCATGGGCACAGATGATCTGGGGCGGGATATGCTCACCCGCATCCTGCAGGGAGGGCGTATCTCGCTCTCCATCGGCGTCATGGCGATGACGCTGGCGCTGGTCATCGGGACGACGGTGGGAGCGCTGGCCGGCTTCTACGGCGGCATCGTGGATAATCTCCTCATGCGCTTCACGGACCTGATGTTGTCCCTGCCCCAGCTTTTCGTGCTGATCCTGATGACCCTGCTGTTGCGCAGCGCCAACATCCCGTTCCTGCAGGCGGGGGGCGGCGTCTTCGCCATCGTCTTCGTCATCGCCCTGCTCTCCTGGATGACCGTGGCGCGGCTGGTGCGTAGCGCCTTTCTCTCCCTGCGCGAGAAGGAGTTCGTGGAGGCGGCGCGGGCTTTGGGGGTCAGCAACCGACGCATCATCATCCGCCATATCCTGCCTAACTCGCTTAGCCCGGTCATCGTGGCCGGGACGCTGCGGGTGGCCTCATCCATCATCACTGAGTCCGGCTTGAGCTTCCTGGGCTTCGGCGTTCAGCCGCCTACTCCCACGTGGGGCAATATGTTGAAGAACGCCCAGGATGAGATGATGCGCGGCAATTTGTGGATGGCCATCTTCCCCGGCCTGATGATCTTCATCACGGTCATCGCCATTAATTACATCGGCGACGGGCTGAGGGACGCCCTAGATCCGTACAAGATCCGCTGACCCTCGCGTGAGAGGCTGATCTCTGTCCCCTCGCGCCGGTCATAACCGGCGCGAGGGCCGTTTCAGGGCTTTATCATGTATGCCAATATGATTGGGCTTTGGACAACTTGCTTTTCTTACCGCAAAGGGCGCAGAGGCATGCCTCGCCCCCTACCAGAACGGCCGAATTGTAGGGGCGCAACGGCGCTGCGTCTCTACAAAACACGCCTTTAAGGGAGCGAGTGTTGCCTATCCCAATATGGGTGCACCACAGAAATATGTGGACAACGCATGTGTTGGCTTCTACACAATGTAGGGGCGACCGGCCGGTCGCCCCTACAGAGGCTCGTGTGTCTATTCCAATATGAGCGGAGACTTTTTGTCCAAAGTCCAGAACATGGGCGATGGAGATAAATCGTGATGCTCGATCTATATGACGAAGAGAAGCGGCTGATCGGAGAGGCGTGGACCTCGCAGACGTTGTACGCCAACCTGGCGACGCTCTGTGACTTCGGAAGCCGTTTCGCGGGCACGGAGAGCGAGGCCAAGGCCCGTGAATGGTTGCGGGATCAATTCGTTCGATTGGGGCTGGCTAATGTGCGCTTGGAGCCCTTTACCTTCACGGCCTGGTCGCGCGGCGCCTGCCAGGTGCGGGTCCTGGCGCCTAAGGAGATTCCCTTGACTTCCGCGATCTCGCTAGTCTATTCCCCCTCCACCCCGCCTGATGGGATCCAGGCCGAACTCGTCGATGTGGGCATGGGCACAGAGGAGGAGTTCGCCACCCACGCTGGTCGTCTGGAGGGCAAGATCGTGATGGTCAGCAGCGCCAGTCCTGAAGGCGGAAGGTGGGTCCATCGCCGCGAGAAGTATGGCCGGGCCGTGGCGGCTGGCGCGGCCGGCTTCCTCTTCGTCAACCACCTTCCCGGGCGTTTAGCGCCAACTGGCTCGCTGCGCTCTGGCCGGATGGCTGAGATCCCCGCGGCTGGATTGTGTTGGGAGGACGGCTTCCTGCTGGCACGTCGGGCCAGGGAGGATCAGGTCCTGGTGGAGATGCGTATTCAGAACGATGCCCGATCCACCGAGACGGCTCATGTCGTCGGGGAGGTGCCAGGGAATCCGGGCCAGGAGACGATCATCATCGGCGCGCATTACGATGGACATGATATCGCCCAGGGGGCGATGGATGATGGCTCCGGCGTGGCGTTGGTGCTGGAGATGGCGCGCCTGTTCGCTCCATTGGCGGGCCGTCTGCCCCGAACCCTTCGGTTCATCTGCTTCACAGCCGAGGAGTTGGGACTGTTAGGATCCACAAAGTATGTCCGACAGCACGCGGCTGAGCTGGATCGCGTGGCCCTGATGGTGAACATCGATGGAGGAGTGACTGGAGGCTTTGGCGGATTCAGCTTCTCCGGGTTCTCGGAGTTGCGCCCCATCCTCCAGGACTGGGCGGAAGAGATGGAGATGGATTGGAAGATCGAGGACACCATCGGCACGGCCACGGACGCGTTCCCGTTCATCCTAGCTGGCGTCCCCGCGGTCAACTTGCTGGCACGCGGCCGTGATCCCAGGCTGGGTCGGGGCTTCGGCCATACCGCGGCGGATACACTGGACAAAGTGGATCGACATGATCTCCATGACGCGGCCATGACCCTGGCGCGTGTGCTATTGCGCATGGCCACCTATGAGGGTCCATTGGGGCGGCGTCGCACGCGTGACGAGGTGAAACAGATCTTGATCGATCACGATCTGGAGCGCCCATTGCGGGCCCAGGATGGATGGCCATTTGATGAGGGATGAGTCAGTTCGTGAAGGGGCGGATCGATGTGAGTCCGAGCGAGGATGAGGCAATGTCTGCGAACGTCTCCGTTGAAGCACTGAAACGGAAGGTCATAGCGACCATTGATGAGCTGCGCGATGAGCTGATCCAGGTCAGCGAGACCATCCACGCGAATCCAGAGGTAGCTTTTGAGGAATACCGGGCCATGCAGCTCCTGACCGACACGGCGGAGCGGTATGGCCTGACCGTGGAGCGGGGTATTGCAGGGCTGCCCACGGCCTTTCGGGCGTGGCGATCTAGCAGCAGCCCGGGGCCCACCATCGCCTTCCTGGCGGAATATGACGCGCTTCCCGGCTTGGGCCATGCTTGTGGACATAACATCATCGCCGCCGCCGCCCTGGGAGCCGCGTTGGCCTTGAGCCGTGTGCTTGACTCGCTCCCCGGCAGGGTGATGCTCATGGGGACCCCCGCCGAGGAGAGAGGGGGCGGGAAGATGCTGTTGGTGGATCGCGGCGCGTTTCAAGATGTCGATGTGGCGATGATGATCCATCCCTCGGTGTATAACATGACGCGGCGACGTTCCCTGGCGTCGTATAACCTCTTCTTCGAGTTCTTCGGGAAGGCCGCTCACGCGGCGGCGTCCCCGGATGATGGGATCAACGCGTTGAACGGCGTCATCCTCCTGTTCAATAACATCAACGCGCTGCGTGGGCATGTCCCCGATGGCGTCCGCATCCACGGGATCATACCCAACGGCGGGGAGGCGCATAACATCGTCCCAGAGTATGCGACGGCGCAGTTTAGCGTGCGCGCGCCGACCCGCGCCATGGCTCAGGAGATCGTGGCCAAGGTGATCGCCTGTGCCGAGGCGGCCGCCCTGGCTACGGGGACGCGCCTCCAGACGAAGGAGTTGTATCATTACGACAACATGATCCCCAACCCGGTGTTGGCGGATCTCTTCGAGGCGAACATGCGGCTATTGGGGAGGGAAGTGCAGGAGCCGAACGCCAACGAGCGCATGGGCTCCACGGACATGGGGAATGTCAGCCATGTGGTCCCCGCGCTGCACTCGTACGTGGCCATTGCCGATGAGAAGGTGGCGGGGCATACCGCCGAATTTCGAGAGGCGGCCGTCTCCCCGCGTGGGCACGAGGGGCTTCTGGTGGGGGCCAAAGCGATGGCCATGACGGGCGTGGACCTGCTAGCCGATCCGGAGGCGTTCCGCCGCGCGCGACAGGTGTTCCAGCAAGCTATCCAGGAGGAGTGAAGGTTTCGCTCCTATTGGCATACACGGCGAAAACGTAGGACGACGTATGCGTTGTCCCTATCCTACGGATGAGATGAAAGTGAGGGCGACCGGCTGGTCGCCCTCACTGCTTTGCGAGGCGAGCGTCTTGTATCTCACCGGGAAACCCTGCGGTAGGCTCGCCATCCGGCCTGAAATGCTTGTTGATCCAGGGTGAGCGATTGGCTGAGCGCGTCGTCCAGGTTCGTCTCCGCCGCGAGCGCGTCCAGGAGCCGCGCGAGCGCCCCCGGCCCCCATCTCGTCGCGATATAAGTGGCCGCGTCTCGGGCCTGACGGCGGCCTAGATCGGCCTGTCCCGCTCGGATCCTTCGCCCTATGTCCTCCAGGGGGCTCCAGGGAAGCGAGATATCGGGAAAACTCTGGGGGACAGCCAGCCACTCCGCTACACCGATAGCCAACGCCCATGCCCCGTTGACGTATGAGTGCGTCCCCATCAGAGGCCCCAGGCGCTGACGCACCATCGCCTCGGCGATATGACGCCGCGCCAGCGTCATCCAGGCTTCGGAGGGGCCGCCTTGATCGGCCACCCCGACCCAAGTCGGCGAGGGTAGCCGTATGAGCGGATCGCCATCCTCTAAGTCGAAGGTTCGCACCGCGCGAGGCCAGGTTTCCCTTTGTTGAAGGAGTCCCTGCTGCGGCCACGAAGCGTCCTCATCCGCCGGGTAGCGCGCTTGCAGCCGCTCCCGGATGGCTTCCTGAGCCAGATTGAGGGGTACGGGGCTGAGGACGTAGATAGAGGCTCCGTCCGGTAAGCCAAGCTGGAACAACGTGGGCGGTGCGAACCCCGGCTCGTATAATCGCATACGGGCCACGCCCGAGGGAGGCCCCAGCTCTCGGGGGTCCGGAGATAGCTGCAGGACGACGTGGCATTTTGAGTCCCCCAACAGGCGACAGACCTCCTCCGTGAACGCGTCGAGCGCCGACAGTGCCTGGCGAACCACAGGCACATCCCTGGCTCGACAGCGGATGGCCAGATGAGGCGCATCCAGCCGGGTGCGGTCTCCCCAATCGACCGGATCAGGCCGCGCAAGAAACCATTCCCCTTGCCGAGAGATGAAGTCCAGGCGAGCTACGACTGGACCAGATCTCCCGTACATCGTCACACGAGCCCACGCGCGCTCGCCGCGAAGCCTGGCCTCCACGATTTTCCCTGGCCTCATCGGCCTCGGGCGATGTCGCTGCATCTCGTCGAACCAGGCCGCCTGATACGCGCGCCATGTCGCGTCCGCGGGATCGATCAGCATCATGAACGCGGTGCGGTCCTCTATGTCGATATATGTGTACAGCTCCGCGATCAGGGCTTCCAGATCGATTTGCAGGGCTCTCTGGACCTGTACATATCGCCAGCCGATGCCGGCGACCATCCCCAGCGCGAACGCCAGGAACACCAGCGGGATCATCAACGTCCAGCCCAGCCTCGACCCTCGCCGTGGAGGCCGGGAACGGACCGCGATCGAAGATCGTTCTTCGTCCTCCCCTATGTTCCATTCGAGTTGAATGCCCATGATGTGTGCCCGTCGGTTCAGGATGTCTGAGAAGGGGTGGACTGGGGATCCACCGTGAGGGGCATAAAAGGCATAGATCAGGTGCTCAGACCAGCCGCGCTCTGGTCCTCCCGACGCAGGGATAGGTCGCCGGCCAGGATCCTTTCTATCTGTCCTTCCGCGGTCTGCACCAACAGCGCGCCCTCATCGTCAACGCCTTGAGCGATGCCCGTGAGAGTTCCGTCTGGCAGAGTGACCCGCACCTCCTCGCCGATCCAAAGCAGACGCCTCGCCCACGCCGTGTGGTCGAAGCAGCCGTCGAGTATCTCTTGGTAGCGCTGTTCGAAGCAGCCTAGCAGCGCGACCAGCAGAGCGCCGCGATCCACCCGGCATTCGGCCACCGTGTGAAGCGAGATAGCGCTTACCTGTAGCTCGGGATGTTGAGCGAAGTCCACTGTGACGTTGATCCCGATCCCGACGATCGCCGACTCCAGCAAGCCCCCATCGGGCGTCAGCCGGGCTTCCACCAGGATGCCCCCCGCTTTACGCCCCTGCACGTAGATGTCATTGGGCCACTTGAGCGCCACCGGGATCTCATAGCTTATCTCGATGGCCTCAGCGGCCGCCAGGCTGGCCGCCATGACCAGCCGTTGCGAGAGGTGGGGGGGCCATCGAGGGCGGAGGAGGAGGGAGAGCAGGAGAGCCTGGGCGTAGGGGGACCACCACGTACGCCCCAGGCGGCCGCGTCCGGCCGTCTGCTCCTCCGCCAGCACTGTGGTCCCCTCCGGCCAGCCAAGATCGGCCAGCCGGCCAGCCAACGCCTGGGTCGAGCTTAAGCGCGGCGCGTAGACCAGCGGATGCCCGATCCGCCGGGTGTCCAATCGTGAAGCCAGGGTCCTGAGATCGAGTTGATCCATGCCAATCACAGAATGGTCGAGGTGGGGCGATTCATTTTCCTAACCGCAAAGGGCGCAAAGAACGCAAAGACGATTCAAGAAAGCCCTCCTGGCGTCAAAGCTCTTAAAAGCTATCTTAAAAACCTTGGCGCTCTTTGCGTTCTTTGCGGTTCCTCTCCCCTTTATCATGGCAATAGAAGCTTTTGTCCAAAGTCCAGTTCCTTAGCGCCTTGATGACTTCGTGGTGTATCTCCTCAGGGCGTATCTCTGAAGGAGAACGCCGCCTGGCCGCGGGACATCTCCCTGACGTGAGCGGTGAAGCGCTCTATGTTCTCCGTGGGCAACCGGACCTCCAGGGTTACCGCCTCGGCGAACCGCTGGTTCGTGATCTCCGCTTCATAGTCCGGCAGGATGTGCTGCACCGGCTCGAAGAGCGCATAGGGGATCCTGACCTGTACGGTCGTCCGCTCCACCTTCTCTGTCAGCGGCAGGGCCTCCAATATGGCTTTGACTCCGCCCGCGTAGGCCCGCACTAGCCCACCCGTACCCAGCTTCGTGCCGCCGAAGTATCGGGTGACCACCACAACGATGTCGCCTATGCCGCTGCCCTGAAGCACAGCCAGCATAGGACGTCCCGCGGTTCCTGAGGGCTCGCCATCATCGCTCATACCGACGTGGGCCGTGCTCCCCGGCGGGCCGACGAGATAGGCCCAACAGTTGTGGCTGGCGTCGGCGAACTCCGCGCGGATCTCCTGGATGAACCGCCGCGCCGCCTCCACCGTGGGCGCGTAATCGGCCGTAGTGATGAATCGCGATCGTCGAATGACCTCTTCCACTCGCGCGCGGCCGGCGGGAATGGGATAACGTCGCGCCATCATAGCAGCTCCACGTCGTGTGGGCCTGACTCCCGTTGCCCGGCTGACGTGATGCGGATGAACTCCGCGTTGGCCTGAAGCTCCTCGATGGTGAAGGCCCCCGCGTAGCTGAGGGCCGAACGGAGGCCGCCTATCAGTTGGGCCAGCACGTCGCTGACCGGGCCCTGATAGGGGACGGCCGCCTCCACGCCCTCCGGTACGACCTTCTCCCAGTCGATCTCCTGTCCTGTCTCGGCGTATTCTCCCTCCGCCCGCTGGCGGCTGAAGGCCGCGCCCAGGGAGGCCATCCCGCGTACGACCTTGTAGCGACGGCCGCCGCGGATGACGATGATGCCGGGGCTCTCCGTGGTCCCCGCCAGCAGGCTCCCGACCATGACGGACGAGGCCCCAGCCGCCAACGCCTTCGTCAGATCGCCGGAGTTGCGGATGCCGCCGTCGGCGATGATGGGGACGCCCGTGCCTCGCGCGGCCTGGGCACACTCCATAATGGCGGAAAGTTGAGGTACGCCGAATCCGGTGACCAGGCGCGTGATGCAGATCGAGCCGGGGCCGACGCCCACCTTGACAGCGTCCACGCCGGCCTCGATCAGATCACGGACGCCTTGGGCCGTAGCCACGTTCCCGGCGACCAGCTCCACATCGCCGAACTCGCGGCGGATCTCGCGGATGGCCCGGATCGCGTTGTCCGAATGCCCATGAGCGATGTCGATGACGAGGAGGTCCGCGCCGGCTTCTAAGAGCAATCGCGCCCGTTCCAGGAAGCCAGGGCGCACGCCTATAGCCGCTCCGACCCGTAGCCGGCCCTTGCTATCTCGCGTCGCGTGGGGATATTTCTCCCGCTTGACGATATCTTTGCTGGTGATCAACCCGTGGACAGTCCCGTCCTCGTTGAGCAGCGGGAGCTTCTCGATCCGATGTTCGCGCAGGATGCGTTTGGCCTCCTCGATGCTGGTCCCAACCGGCGCCGTGATCAACCGCTCTTGAGGCGTCATCGCCGTGGTGACCGGCTGTTCCAGATCCTCGGCGAAGAGGACATCGCGGGTGGTCAGGATCCCGACGAGCTTGCGCTCGCCGTCCACGATGAGGATGCCGCCGATGCCCTGTTCCTCCATGAGCTGTTGCGCTTGGCGGAGCGTCGCCGTCGGCGGGAGCGTCAGCGGGTTCTCCACGACATAGCTCTCACCTCGTTTGACGCGAGCCACCTCGGCCGCCTGGCGCTGAGGCGACATGAAGCGATGGATGATGCCGATGCCGCCTTCGCGGGCCATGGCGATCGCCATATCCGATTCGGTGACGGTGTCCATGTTGGCGCTGACGATGGGGATGTGGAGGGTGATGTGGCGCGTCAGCCTGGTGGCTGTGCTGACGTCGCGCCGCGAGGCGACGGCCGATCGCTTGGGGACCAGCAACACGTCATCGAACGTCAGGCCTTCTCTCATCTGTTTTCGCCTCTCGCGTCGAGTGGGGCCTGCGCACCTCAGCTCCACTCTCCAACGACGCGCAGCACACCGATGATGCGGCCATCTGGCGTGATCGACTGGTATTGAAGGCGTACGGATGTCTCCCGGCCGTCCTCAAGACGCAGACGCAGGGGAGTATCCTTGTGTAACTCGATCATCTTCTTCCCCCGCTCCTGATAGGTATAGGTGATCCGGATGCTGTGGTCCGGATCTCCAGGCTTCCGATATTCGGCGATCTTGCAATCGAGCACGGCTGCTGGCTTATCGCTTTCCGGGAGGAAGAGTTCACCTTTCATCGACGAGCTCCTTGTGATGGTGATGATAGAGATCGGCAGTGTTCTGCGGCGCGATTGTACCAGAGCAGGCAATGGGAGGCAAGCGCATCCATCCGAACGCCGGTTGGGAGGCGGCAGATTCTGTGCTACAATCGATTGGCATACATGACAAAAACGGAGGGACAACGCGCGTGTTGTTTTACATAATGTAGGAGCGACCGGCCGATCGCCTCCACAAGGGACCGTTTCCTTACATTTGCTTATTGAAGTCAAATTACGACATTGTCGGTAGCACCACATTAAATCGTGGAGAGTATGTAGGGCGGGTTTCTTACCCGCCATCTTGTGGCCGGTATGGAAACCGGCCCTACACATTTGTTTCTTATATGGCGCTTTTGCAATAACCATGGTTAAGGGTGAAGCTACCACATTGCCGAAGGTTGTCCTCTATGCCAATACAGGAGTCACAACTTTCTAAGGAGGGGATGATGCGGATCGCTGTCGTCTCGGATATCCATGATCACATCTGGCATTTGGAGAAGGCGCTTGAACATATCAAAGGAACGGGCGCGGAGGCGCTCATCTGTTGTGGCGATCTGTGTGCTCCTTTCAGCTTGAAGCAGATGGCTGACGAGTTTGATGGCCCCATCCATGTGGTCTTCGGGAACAACGATGGCGACCCCCTGCTGTTATCTCAGGTCGCCGGTCAGTATGGGGGGCGGGTCACGTTGCACGGCATCTACGCCGAGTTGGAGCTGGGAGGGCGGCAGATCGCCTTCATGCATTATCCTCAGCCGGCGCGTCGGATCGCCCAGGCGGGCGTGTTCGATCTGGTGCTTTACGGTCACGATCATCGGTGGCATCATGAGCTGGTGGGATGCACCTTGCTGGCCAACCCGGGCGAGGTGATGGGGCGCCTGGGGATCTCGACGCTGGGTATCTACGACACCGAGAGCGGGGAGTTCCAGCGCGTGGAGATCCCAAGGTAGCCCTATCGATCCGGGCGCGGCCATGTGCGCCGCCAGTTCTTCTCCATCTTCTCCACGTAGGCGGCCTCCAGGTCGATCCCGGCGGCGTTGGCGATCTTAAGGAGGAAGGCGAGGATATCCGCCAGCTCCTCCCGCAGTTGGGGTAATCGGGCCTGGATGGCCGCCTCCTGGGCCTGTTGGCGTCGTATCCCCTGTTCGGACCGCGCCTCCTCTTCGATCCATATGTGCTTCAGCTCCCGACCGAGCTCGCCCACTTCCTCTGTAAGGCAGATGAAGTTGAGGTACAGGTCGGAGATGAACCCCTTCTCGCGGTCCAACGCCTCGTGGAAGCGCTGGAAATCGCCCAGGCGGCGTCGGCCCTCCGCCAGGACTGGCGGCCCGGCCGTCGGCATGGAGGAGGGCATCTCCGGTAGCGGGGGCTGGTATGTGCCCTCTTCCAGCGCGGCCCGAATCCGACCGATGACTCTGGCTCGATCCTCTGCGTTCTGCGCGAAATCCATGTGGTCCGTATCGATGGCCAGAAAGGGAGCCTCGTCATACGCGCTGAAGAACCGCTCATAGGCCTGACGCACGTCCTCGATGTAATCTCGGGAGATCCCCCGCTCATAGGGACGGTCCCGCTGGGCGATGCGGCGCATGAGCACATCCGTGCTGGCGCGCAGATAGATCACCAGGTCTGGTGTCGGGATGCGTTCGCTCAGTGTGGCGTAGAGCTCCTCGTAGACGACCAGCTCATCGCCGCGAAGGTTTAGGCGGGCGAACAGGCGATCCTTGGCGAAGAGGTAGTCGCTGACCAGTGAGGAGCGCGTCAGAACATCGGAAACGATGCGGCTCTGTTGACGATATCGGCTGAGCAGGAAGAAGATCTGCGTTTGAAAGGCGTAACGCTCGCGGTCCGCGTAGAAATCGCTGAGAAAGGGGTTCTCCTCGAAGGCTTCCAGGAGGATCTCCGCCTTAAAGGCCTCTCCTAGAATGCGTGCGAGCGTCGTCTTGCCGACCCCGATGGGACCTTCGATGGCGATATATAGGTTGTGCTTCACCGTTTACTCCCGTCACTTTTCTCGCGTCGAAGCTTATCCCTCTCCCAGGGGAAAGTCAAGGCGTATTGGGAGCGATTCACAATCGCCATACAGATCGCCCTCGTGAGAACAATTTCTCTCTGGTTTGCCTCATTTAAGTAGAAGAATTTGCTCTTGAGATATCGTTCTGCTATAATCCCCAAGCGTGTCAATGTGAGGGTTTGAGATCCCCCTTATGAGGTAATATCCAGCCAGCGATCATCATTGCCTGGGAGGTTTGCGCCTCTGATCGTGTTCGGATCTCTATCCGACGAGGGAATGTGATGCGAACATGAACATGCATCGGTATCCCCTCCTAGTTCGCATCATACTTTTGGGCACAGTCGTGATCGCTTCACTAGGCATCCCTCTGGTCGTTGGTATCTGGGCGGATCGTCGATGGGAGATGTATCCCTGGCTCACCTTGGCGGGAATGGTAGTTGGGGTGACCATCGCGACGGGTAATCTCTGGTGGCTTATCCGGCGCACTTACGCAGAGCTCGCCGGGTTGGATAACTATAAAGACGAAGAGTGAGGAGGTCGTGTGCAAAACGTCATGAAGGCCCTCAGACAGTTCTTCAATCGGCGCAATACAGCCATTCTCCTCGGCTCGTTGGCTCTCATCATCGTCGGTCGTATCCTATTCCCGGTACCGTTGCCGACGATCCAGATCCCGGCTGAGAGGATCCCCGGCCTCACCGTCTTCGGGTTCCCCATCACGAACACTCTATTGGCCACATTACTTGCGGATATTACGTTACTGGCCCTGGCGCTCGCTGTGCGAAGACGCATGGAGCTTATCCCCTCGGGGTTACAGAATCTGGTTGAGTGGTTCATCGAGACCTTTTATAACCTCGCCGAAGAGATCGCCGAGGAGAACGCGCGAAGGTTCTTCCCGCTTTTCATGACTATCCTGCTCTTCTTGCTGGTCGCGAATTGGTGGGAGTTGGTGCCCGGATTTGATAGTATTGGTATCATCGAAGAAGCCCATGAGGAAGGCATGAGGGCCTACCATATCAAGGATTTGGGGCCAATCGCCATTTTGACCCCGGAGTTGGCGGGAGCTGAGGGACATGGATATATCCTAATCCCTTTCCTTCGCGCGGCTGCTACTGATCTTAATCTCCCACTAGCCCTGGCGATCATTGTTGTGATCTACGTCCAGATCGTCGGTTTTCAGGCATTGAAATGGGGATATGTCCGCAAGTTCTTTAACTTCAAAAGCTTCCTAGAAGCCTTTGTGGGTCTCCTAGAGTTGGTCAGCGAGTTCGCTAAGATCATCTCCTTTACCTTCCGACTTTTCGGGAACATCTTCGCCGGTCAAGTCCTGCTCTTCGTGATCCCGTTCTTGATCCCGTTCCTGGCAGTGTTGCCCTTCTATGGTCTGGAGCTTTTCGTCGGCTTCATGCAGGCATTCGTCTTCGCCATCCTAGCGTTGGTCTTCTCCTCGATGGCTACTGTCTCACATGAGCATCATGAACACGAGGAGCCCGCAGTCGAGGTCAGCGAGGCCTCTGCAGCCTGAACGTAGGGAGAAGGTGTTCATCTTTCCTTAGTACGTTCTCGATCTCACATCTTTTTCATCCTCAATTATTAAGGAGGGCAAACATGGAATTTCTACCTTCTGGTCTGGCGATCGGTCTGGGTGCTCTTGGTCCTGGTATTGGGATTGGTCTCCTGGTCATGGGGGCGATGCAGGCTATTGGACGTAATCCTGAAGCGGCTGGCGAGATCCGTACCAATATGATCCTCGGTATCGTGTTCGCAGAGGCGGTGGCCATCTACGCTCTAGTGGTAGCGCTGATCCTCAAGTTCGTGTAAGCCATGGTCGATACCTGTATATGGTTTCGAAAGCTAGAGCGGAAGAGGGAGGGGGCGCATTGGAGAAGCTTGGCATCAATCTCAATTTCCTGATTGCCCAGCTCGTCAACTTTGGCATCATGCTGTTCCTGCTGAAGCAGTTCCTGTACCAGCCTGTGCTCAACATGCTGGAGACCCGCCGGGAGAAGATACGGGAGAGCCTGGCCGAAGCGGATCGCGTGCGCCAGGAAGCCGCGGCGGAGCGGGAGCGCTATCAAAGGGAACTGGAGGCCGCGCGGCGCGAGAGCCAGGAGGCCATCCAGAAGGCCATGCAGGCCAGCGAGCGCCTCCGGGAGGAGATCCTGGAGCAGGCCCGCAAGGAGGCAGAGGAGATCCGGGCACGAGCTCGGGAGGAGGCCGAGCGCGAGCGCGCGCAGATTCTCGAACAGGCGCGAGAACAGGTCGCCGAGCTCGTGATCCTGGCTACGGAGAAATTGATCAACCACACGGTGGACGAGAAGGTCCAGCGTAAGCTGATTCAGGACTTCTTGAACGAGCTTGAGGTGGCATCGTGAGCCGTCCCGCGTTTGAGCGCACGGAGACAGCGCATAAGTACGCTCAGGCCCTTTATGAATCTGCGCTCAGCTCGTGGCTGCGTCAGTTGAGCGTGGTGCGACAGGCGCTGGCCACGCATCCGGATGTGCGCGAGAGGCTCAATTCCAACGCGACCTTCGTCGAGCGCCAACAGGCGTTGGACGAGATCCTCCCCCAAGACCTCGACGAAGAGGTGCGCAATTTCCTCTATGTGTTGCTCAAGGATAATCGCCTTGATCTGTTAGATGACGTGATCGTGGAGTTCGAGCATATCCTCCGGCGCGGGCCGGAAGCGCGTATCGCGCGCGTCATCAGCGCCGTCCCGCTCACGGAAGAGGAGAAAGCGCGGCTACGGGAGCGTCTCATTAAGCGGTTCGGTGGCGATTTGGAATTTGACTTTCGCGTGGATCCGAGCATCTTAGGCGGAGTGATCGTCAAGGTCGGCGATGAGGTGATCGATGGTAGCCTGGCGAGCAAGTTGGCCGCCATGCGGGCCCAGCTCGCCAGCGCGCTTTGAGGAGGCGTGTCTGAAAAGCGCGATAAGGAACTACCAGGGCACTAAAACCCCGAGATGGAGAAGACAGAGGCGCGCTAAGGAGAAAGAGGGAGCCTCGATTCACTCCTTTTGATACTCTCCTTAGCGTCTTGGTGACTTCGTGGTATATTTTCAGACACACTTATGCCCTGAACTTGGCGCGGCTGGTCAGGTGGGGGAGGTGCATATGGCGATTCGGTTTGAGGATCTTACGGAACAACTAAAGCGACAGATCGAGGCCTTCCAGGCGCCCGTAGAGACGGTGGACGTCGGCTACGTCCTGGAGGTCGGCGATGGGATCGCGCGCGCGTCGGGTCTGGCTGGCGTGATGTCCAGCGAGTTGGTGGAGTTCCCGCCTACGTCCGTCCGGCCATATAGCGTGATGGGCATGGCCCTAAACCTGGAGGCTGACCAGGTCGGCATCGTCATCCTGGGCGATTACACGGGCATTGAGGAAGGCGATGAGGTCCGCACGACCGGTCGGATCGCCTCCGTGCCCGTCGGCGAGGCCCTGCTCGGCCGCGTGGTGAACGCGCTGGGCGAGCCCATCGATGGCAAGGGCCCCATCGATACGCAGGAGTATCGTCCGATCGAGCGCATCGCGCCCGGCGTCATCTATCGGGCCAACGTAGACACGCCGGTACAGACGGGCATTAAGGCCATCGACTCGATGATCCCCATCGGCCGCGGCCAGCGTGAGCTGATCATCGGCGATCGGCAGACCGGCAAGACAGCCATCGCCATCGATACCATCATCAACCAAAAGGGGCAGGACTTATACTGCATCTACGTCGCCATCGGCCAGAAGCGCGCGGCCATCGCCCAAGTCGTCGCCACCCTGGAGCGCTACGGGGCCATGGAGTATACCACGGTCGTGGTGGCTTCGGCCTCCGAGCCCGCCGCGCTCCAGTACATCGCCCCCTACGCTGGCTGTGCCATCGGCGAGTATTTCATGGAGCAGGGGAAGGACGCCCTGGTCGTCTACGATGACCTGACCAAGCACGCCTGGGCTTATCGCCAGATCTCGCTGCTGCTACGTCGTCCGCCGGGTCGGGAGGCGTATCCTGGGGACATCTTCTACCTGCACTCACGCCTGCTGGAGCGCGCGGCGCGCATGCATCCGAAGTACGGTGGCGGCTCGCTTACCGCCCTGCCCATCATCGAGACGCAAGCCGGTGATGTGTCCGCTTATATCCCCACCAACGTCATCTCCATCACCGACGGACAGATCTACCTGGAGCCGGATCTGTTCTACGCTGGTCAGCGCCCGGCCATCAACGCGGGCATCTCCGTCTCTCGCGTCGGCGGCGACGCGCAGACGAGAGCCATGAAGCAGGTCGCCGGGCGACTGCGACTGGAGCTGGCGCAGTATCGCGAGCTGGCCGCCTTCGCGCTCTTCAGCTCTGATCTGGATCCGGCCACCCGACGCCAGCTAGAGCGTGGCCAGCGGCTCAGCGAGATCCTGAAGCAGCCGCAGTACGAGCCGATGTCGCTAGATCACCAGGTGATGATCATCTTCGCCGCGGTGAACGATTACCTGGACGACGTGCCGGTGGAGAAGATCCAGGCATGGGAGAAAGCCTTCCATCAGTTCATGGACACCCGGCATCCGGAGATCGGTCGCGCCATCATGCGGGATAAGGAGCTCACGGAGGAGACGATCGCCATGCTACGCGCGGCGATCGAGGAATTCAAGGCGACGGTCCAGATATAAGAGCTTGTCTGGAGTTGTGTTTTTGCAAGCTCGTCTGAATCGGGCGAGGTAGAGAGGGGAGAAAGTCGTGGCCACTCTGCGAGAGATTCGGCGCCGCATCAGGGGTATCCGTAACGTCGCTCAGGTGACGCGGGCGATGCAGATGGTGGCCGCGTCCAAGATGCGGCGCGCACAGGCCCAGGTGTTGGGCACGCGCCCCTACGCCGAGAAGACCTGGGAGGTGCTCAAGGATCTGGCGGCCCAACAGGGCGCGGGCGGCGCGTTACATCCGTTGCTGGAGGTCCGGCCGGAGATCAAAGCGATAGGTTTGCTGTTGATCACGGCGGACAAGGGGCTGTGTGGCGCTTATAACGCGAACATGCTGCGCGTGGCCTCGCGCTTCATCCTGGAAGCCGAGAAGCCGGTTCGCGTCATCGCCGTAGGGCGGCGGGGGGCCGTATTCATGGCCCACCACCGACAGGAGCTGATCGCTGAGTTCACCAAGCTTCCGTCTCAGCCGCGTATCATGGATGTCACGCCCATCGCCCACGTGGCGATGAACGCCTTCCTCAGCGGCGAGGTTGACGAGCTTTACCTGGGTTACACCCGGTTCATCAACACGCTGACGCAACGGCCGGTGATCCGGCGTCTGTTGCCTCTGCCCACTAAGCAGGCGAACAGCCATCTGGGTGTGCTGAGCCCGGTCGTGCAGAAGGATGCCCCGCCGCCGAGGATCGGGGACTTCATCTACGAGCCGGATCCGCAGAGCGTCTTGAACACCATATTGCCGAGGTTCACAGAGATTCAGATTTACCAGGCCATCCTGGAAGCATTGGCCAGCGAGCACTCGGCCAGGATGGTGGCCATGCGCTCGGCAACGGACAATGCGAACGCGCTCTTGGCGGAGCTGACGTTGAGCTACCATCGGGCGCGGCAGAGCTCGATCACGCGCGAGATGTTGGACATCGCGGGCGGCGTGGAGGCGATGAGACAGCGGCGATAGCCGGATCTGGGTATTGGGGAGGGATAGATGGCGAAGGGTTCCGTTGGCAGGATCGTTCAGGTCATGGGCGCCGTGGTGGACGTCGCGTTTCCCCCCGGCGAGTTACCGGAGATCTATCATGCCCTGATCGTCGATCGTACGGGCAGCGACGGCACGGGCGACTCCGGTAAACTGGTTCTGGAAGTCCAGCAGCACCTGGGGAACGAATGGGTGCGTTGCGTCGCCATGGGTAGCACTGATGGGCTGCGCCGGGGTATGCTGGTGACCGACACCGGCGCGCCGATCACCGTCCCCGTGGGCGAGGGGACGTTGGGGCGTATCTTCAACGTCCTTGGGGAGCCGATCGACGAACGAGGCGAGGTCCAGGCTGACGATTACTACCCTATCCATCGCCCGGCCCCCTCGTTTGAGGATCAGGTTACGGAGGTCCAGGTCTTCGAGACCGGGTTGAAGGTGATCGATCTGGTGGCCCCATTTACCAAGGGTGGGAAGACGGGCATCTTCGGTGGCGCCGGCGTGGGCAAGACGGTGATCATCATGGAGCTGATCCGCAACATCGCGGTGGAGCACGGCGGCGTCTCCGTGTTCGCTGGCGTGGGCGAACGCACCCGAGAGGGGACCCAGCTCTGGCTGGAGATGCAGGAGTCCGGCGTTATCGATAAGACGGTTATGGTCTTCGGGCAGATGAACGAGCCGCCTGGCGTCCGCCTGCGCGTCGGCCTCACCGGGTTGACCATGGCGGAATATTTCCGTGATCAGGGCATGGACGTGCTCCTCTTCATTGATAACATCTTCCGCTTCGTGATGTCCGGCTCCGAGGTCTCGGCGCTCCTGGGACGGATGCCCAGCGCCGTGGGGTATCAGCCCACGCTGGGTACGGAGATGGGCGAGTTGCAGGAGCGCATCACGTCCACTCATCGCGGCTCCATCACGTCCATGCAGGCCATTTACGTCCCGGCGGACGATTACACTGATCCTGCCCCGGTGACCACGTTCGCCCATTTAGATGCGACCATCTCCCTGGAGCGCTCCCTGGCTGCCCAGGGCCTTTATCCCGCGGTCGATCCGTTGGCTTCCACGTCCCGGATCCTGGATCCGCGCATCGTCGGGGAAGAGCACTACCAAGTGGCGCGAGAGGTTCAGCGTGTGCTGCAGCGCTACAAGGACCTCCAGGACATCATCGCCATCCTGGGTATCGATGAGCTCTCCGATGAGGACAAGCTGACGGTGGCGCGGGCCAGGAAGATCCAGCGCTTCCTCACGCAGCCGATGTTCGTGGCCGCCCAGTTCACCGGCCGCGAGGGCCGGTATGTGCCCATCAAGGAGACGGTGCGCGGCTTCAAGGAGATCCTGGAGGGCAAGCACGACGACCTGCCCGAGCAGGCGTTCTATATGGTGGGCACTATTGACGAGGCTGTGGAGAACGCGGAGCGCCTGCGACGGGCCGAGGCAGCTTAATTGCAAGATTCACCGCGGAGACGCAGAGGACGCGGAGCTTTCACTTAAGTTGATGCGAATGGAGCGACCGGCCGGTCGCCCCTATTATGTTGTCTATTCCTGTGAGCGTTTCAGTGCGTGATGAGGTAAGGGGACACGGCTTATGGCCACAATCCGCTGCGAGGTCGTGACGCCAGAGCGGGTCGTCTACACCGGTGACGTGAATATGGTTATCGCTCCTGGCATCGAGGGAGAACTGGGCATCCTCCCCAAGCACGCGCCGCTGGTCACGCCCCTGACTTATGGGGAGTTAGTCATTCGCAAGGAAGGAGAAGAGGATGTACTGATCGCCATCGGGGGCGGGTTCATGGAGGTGCGCGGCGATCAGGTGACCATCCTGGCTGACGTGGCCGAGCGGGCGGAGGAAATTGATATCGCCCGCGCGGAGGCGGCGCGTCGGCGGGCGGAGGAACGTCTGAGACAGCGGCATCGTGAGGCCGTTGACCTCGCCAGAGCAGAGGCGGCCCTGCGTCGCTCCCTTGTCCGACTTCGAGTGGCTGAGAAGGTGCGCCAACGCCGCCAGCGGCCGATGAGGTCCGAACACTCCGAAGGACAGTAGCGCCACCGGAATGGCGGGGGGCTGGTGAGGTCGTCGCGGACCTATCAGCCCCTTTCTTAATCGCTCATATTGACATGCGCAACAAGAGGTAGGAGAGAGGCGGCGCCTCGCCCCTACAAAGGCAGGGAAGACTTCTTCCTGCATAGCATAGTTCTAACCTACATTGACGTACACGTAGTAGAGGCACGGCACGCCATGCCCCTACTACTACCGAGAGGACCATATCAGAAGTTTGTATCCTGAGTAGTCTCCCTCATGGGTGTTGTTGGGCAGGAGCAATTCATGAATCGTCTCTGCCCGCAGGATGGACAGGGAGACCACCTATATCCAGAATTCAGTATTTACTCTAGAGAGAACGAGTATGTTTGAGAAGCTGATCGGCATTGATCTGGGAACAGTTAACGTGCTGGTGTACGTTCAGGGCCAGGGCATCGTCATGCAGGAGCCGTCCGTGGTCGCGATATCCACGCGGGATAACAAGATCGTGGCGGTAGGGCATGAGGCTCGCGACATGTTGGGGCGCTCACCTGACTCGATCGAGGTGGCTCGGCCCCTGCGCAATGGCGTCGTCGCCGACTACGTGGTCACGGAGGCCATGCTTCGATATTTCATCCGACGGGTATGTGGCCGCAACCCGCTGTTTAAGCCGCGCGTCATGGTGAGCACGCCCAGAGGGGTGACCAGCGTGGAAGCTCGCGCCGTGCGTGATGCGGCCCTGGAAGCGGGGGCTCGCGAGGCGTACCTTATCCCCGAGCCGTTGGCGGCGGCATATGGCGCTGGCCTGCCTATCGGCACGCCCACCGGCAACATGGTCGTGGATGTAGGGGGAGGGACTACCGAGGCCGCCGTGGTTTCCATGTACGACATCGTCGTGTGGAGCTCGGTGCGCGTCGGCGGCAACCGGATCGACGAGGCTATCCAAGCTTACATCCGCAAGAAGTACAACCTGATGATCGGCGAGCAGACGGCGGAGGAGATCAAGATCAAGATCGGAAGCGCGTTACCGATCGATCCCGACCTCTCCTTGGAGGTCAAGGGGCGCGACCAGGTCTCCGGGTTGCCCAAGACCATTGAGGTGACGGCCGGGGAGGTGACGGAGGCCATCGCCGAGCCGCTGAATGCCATCGTGAGCACGGTGCGGGCGACGTTGGAGAAGACGCCGCCTGAGCTGGCGGCTGATATCATCGATCGCGGCATGGTGCTGACGGGCGGTAGCGCTCAACTGCGCTACCTTGATCAACTGTTGACTCAGGAAACAGGCGTGCCCTGCTACGTAGCGGAGAACCCCATGGCCTGCGTGGCCCTGGGGGCCGGGAAGGCGCTGGAGAATTATGACCTAATGCGGCGCAGCCTGCCACAGGTGTAACCGTCCCTCGCTTATCAGATGACGTATCCTCTCGCAGGGGCGCACGGCCGTGCGCCTTATGCGTATAGACTTGTCGCTTAAATTGATATCTAAGGGGCGACCAGCCAGTCGCCCCTATATTAGTGTATGAGCGATACGTTCATGAAGCGATCTCTGTATCCCGTCGAACGATCACGGGGATGCGCAGGAGACGGTCGGCCTCCCTGATCTCGATCTCCGTCTCCAACTTGGGTTCTGGCGGGAGTTGCTCCTCCCTCACGTTTATCTTCACGCGGACGCCTCGTCCCCTCTTAACCACCAACCGATCGTGGCTGACCTCAAGCCATGGCGCCTGAGGCTGGACGGTGACCGTCACCGGGGCATACCCGGCGTTACGCAATCGCAACGTCGGGGCCTGCCGTCCTAGAGTCCACTCCAACCGCTGGGGCTCCACCATCAACTCACCGGTGAGCCGTACCTCGAGCCGTATATCGACCTGCTCCTGGCCGGCGTTGCTGGTCACCACCAGCGCGCCCTCTACGAACGTCTCACCTTCGCGCAGACCCTCGGGGAGTGCCTTTACGGTAATGGGCTGCTGTCCACCGGTAGGGATCTGGAATTCGCCAGGCTCCACGGTGAGCCAAGGCACGGTCGCCTCCACGACGCCGGTCAGCTCGCCTATCCCACGGTTGAATAGGCTGAGGATCCCCTCCACCGGGGCGTAATTCTGGCTGGTGCCCAGGTCCATCGAGAGGGGCGCGACCGAGAGCTGCGGTCGGGCGATCGTTACGCTTCCCTGGATGACGTGCTCTCCCGCGTTGCTCTCGATGGTCAGCGTCATCTGCGCCTCATCTTGATCCGCAGGGACGGCCAACCCGTAGGCGTACAGATGGACCTGGGATGTCTCCCCGGGCGGCGTCACCCCGCGAGGCGTCGTGATCTCCAGCCATAGCGCCTCGCTGGATAGGGACCACACCAGCGGCGCGGTGCCCGGATTGCTGATATAGAGGACGGCCTGGCCGACCCCCTGGCGCGGGACGATCCCAAAGTTCACGAACTCCGGCTCGACCTGAAGCTCCGGCTTATAAACCAGGAGCGAGATGGGGATATCTCGGGGGCCAGCGTTGCTTTCGATATGGATCCCTGGGACAGCGCGCCAGTCGCCCCCGTGCAGCATCTCCTCCGTGTGTGCCTCCACGGCCACGCGTGCCGATTCACCCGGGGAGCAGACCAGGTCAGTCGGCTCCACATGTAACCAGGGGAATCGGCTGGTCAGGTGGACGACCAATGGCGCCGTCCCGTTGTCCTTCACGCGCAGGCTCCCCCGCCGCACCTCACCCCATTCGGCCTCGCCCAGATCCAGCGATAAGGGCCTGACCTGGATCTCCGGGGCCAGGATATCAATGGACGTCGGTATGGTGTGGCGCCCGGCGTTACTTTCGATGACCAGGGCCTCGCCCAGTGTGATGCGCCCCGCTGGCAGCTCATCCAATCGGGCGCGCACCGTGATGGAGCACGATTCGCCCGGGGCGCAGGTGAATCGATCAGGCACGACGCTCAACCATTCGCAGCGGGAGAGCACGCGTCCCTCCAATGGGGCGGTGCCCGTGTTGGTGATGATCAGCGCCATCTCCGCCTGGGTGCCCCGCTCTCGCTCGCCCCAGGATAGCCTGGCCGGCGCGATCTCTAGCTCCGGCTCGGCCCAACGCCAGCGCACGGAGATCCTGGCCTGCCCATAGTCGCTATCGATGGCCAGGACATCGGCGACTTCCTCCGTTTGCGATGGCGCCAAGTCGCTGTGAAAGCGGATCTGGATCTTTTGTTGGCTCTCCGGCCCTACCCGGAATTGACGGGGGGCGACCGAGAGCCAGGTGACGGTGCTCTTCACCGTGCCTTGGATCTCTCCACCACCACGGTTGGCGATGGTGAGCTCGGCATGGGCTTCCTCCCCATGCTGAACGCGGCCGAAGTCGAGCACGGTCGGATGGACGGCCAGTGAGGGGACGATGAGGCTGGCCAGGGCTGGCACCCATATGATCCCTCGGTTGGTGACCACTCGGAGCGCTCGCCTGGCTCGCTCTCCCTCTAAGGGTAACTGACGGCCGTGGGCGACAATGATGACGCGCGCTTCCTCGCCCGGCCGACAGCTAAAGCGCCCCTCCCGCACCTCAAGCCAGGGTAGGGTGCTCTCGACCTGGCCGACCAGAGGGGTGTCTCCTGTATTGTGGATGCGTAACGCGGTCCGTTTCGCCACACGCCGCGAGAGCCCGCCGAAGGCCAGCCGTCGCGGGCGCACCGCGAAGTCAGGCTCGGGGGGGACAGCCCCGATCTCCGCCAGCCAGCGGGCGAAGATGACCTGACGTCCTAGGGCATCTTCCATCTCCCCCTGAGGCAGCCACGCCTCCGCTTTCTCGATGGCGGACCGCACCTTCTGGGCCAGGTCCAACCGTTGTGCTGCCATCAGCCGGTCGGCCTCGCCTCGGAGCCAGTTGAGCGTCTGCTCTCCATAGAACCGTCGCATGGCCCGCATCCAGTCGGCTTTGACCTGCTCCACCAGGCGTCCTCGTATCTCCTCCCAGGGATCGATGGACGGTGTCTCCTCGACGCTCATGGGCGCTTGTATGGTCGCGAAAGGAGTGGGCTCGATAACTTCTTCCTCGCGCGGTGGGCGCGGTGATACGGATACATCAGGTGCGGCCTTTAGCAGCTCGCGCCTCATGGCACGGGCCGAGGAGAAGCGCCGTTCCGGGGAGCGCTGGCGTGCTCTTCGGATGATCCGCGCCAGCGCGGGCGGTAGCTCGTTCAAACGAATGGGCGGCTGGTTAGGGGCCTGACGGGTGAGCAGGTGGTATAACAGCCCGCCCAGGGCATAGAGGTCGCTGCGCTCATCAGCTTCCCCTCGCTCTCGCTGCTCAGGGGCCGCGTATCCGGGGCTGCCGCGATATCGTGGTGGCCCCTGGTCCCACGGGGCGAACCAGGCGCTCAGCCCGAAATCGACCAGCTTGACTTGCCCTTCAGTGGTGATCATCACATGGCGCGGGTGCAAATCGCCGAAGATGAGGGGAGGACGTCGGCTATGAAGGAACGCGAGCGCCTCGCAGATCTGCAGCACCCACGCCACCGCTGTCATCTCATCGATCTCCGTCCCCGGGGAGGTGATGAGGCGCCGAAGGCTGTGGCCTCGAACCCATTCCATCACCAGGTAGGAGCGTCCTGCCTGGACGAACAGGTCCTGAATGCGGGCCAGGCGCGGGTGGCGTATCTGAGCCCAACGGGCTGCCTCCATGTGTAGTGATCGCTGGGCCTCGTCCCGCTCGAAATCGTCGGGGAGGCCGCGCGGGTTGAACTCTTTGATCACACAGCGCCGTCCTAACGCTTCATCGCGCGCCAGGTAGACGGCGGTCGCATACCCGCGCCTCAGCCGCTTCTCGATGGTATAGCGTCCCTGAAGGGTTGTGGGCGCGCCGAACAGCTCCTCGAAGGGGAGAGGAGCGGAAAGCCGCATGCCGCATCGGATGCACACCCGAGCGCCTGCCCGGGCGATGGCCCCGCAGTGGGGGCAGCGGGTTCGCAGGGGCAACCCGCACGAGAGGCAGAAGTCGGTTTCATAAGGTTGGGGCGTACCGCATTTAGGACACTCCAGTCTCATGACTTTCCCTCATAAAAAGCCGCCGGGCTATCAGACCGGCGGCACTCATTGAGCGTTGCTTGGGGTCGGCCCTCATTTTCGTCCTCTGATCACGTTCGAAGCTCCGTTCCTTTTATCCTATCGCTTCGCTCGGCGCCGCCTGGGCGAAATCGGGGATATCTGCTATCCCTCCGGCTTCAGCTCCGTCTCCTGCATGAAGGCCAGCGTCTCGGAGAGGCCACGCACGCCGCTGGTCGCGCCGATGGAAGTCACACACATGGCGCCCACCGCGTTGGCGAAGCGCGCCGTGCGCTCAAGGTCCCATCCTTGGATAAGGCCAGCCAGGAACCCTGCCGCGAAGCAATCGCCCGCCCCAGTGGTGTCTATCGGCTGCACATCATAAACGGGCATCCTGACCGATCGCTCGCCGTCGGTCACATAACAGCCGGCCTCGCCCATCTTCAAAGCCACGATCTTGACCCCGTAATCCAGGAAGAAACGAGCGATCTCCGCGGGGTCTTCACGGCCCGCGATCATGCGAGCCTCTTCGATGCTGGGCACGAAGTAATCGATGTGGGGGAGACATGGCTCGATGAGTTGGAACCAGCGCCCCGTGGCATCCCAGGCCGTATCCAGCGAGGTCTCCACGCCCAAGCGGTGGGCAGCCTCCAGCACAGCCGCGGCATCCGGGCCGTCAAATCTGGACATGAGGTTGTGTCCGGCGATGTGGAGAATGCGGCCGCGTTGAACGACCTCCAGATCGACGTCTTCCTGGCGTAGTTCCGCGTTCGCGCCAAGATAGTGGATGAAGCTTCGCTCGCCGTCAGGATCGATCATGACCATGGTCGCCGAGGTGTTGGCGACGTGATCGCGGACGACGCCCGTCGTGTCGATCCCATGGCGCTCCAGGGTGTGGATGATGAAATCGCCGAAGCCATCCATGCCGACCTTGCCCATGACCGCGGTGCGAACGCCCAACTTGGCCAGCGCGATGCCGGTGTTCACCGCGCAGCCGCCCGTATGCAGCTCGATCCGATCGACCAGATCGAGCTTACCGCGCTCCGGGAGCCGGCTGACCGGCCGGGCCAGCACGTCGGCCACCATGATGCCCAAACAGACCACATCGAGGGAACGATTAACCTGGGCCTTCTCAGCCAATGCTCCAACCCCTTTCATGGATATATGAACGCTAGCTCATTTTACCGCAAAAAGAGGAATTGATAAAGGCGATCGGCCCCCCTGATGCGCAACGGGGGCGCATCGCCCCGCGACACGCCCCCGCATCCAACGCCAGAAGCCGTATGTCCCATCAGCAGCGCATCAGGATTCCTCATACAGGAAGCAGGCGGCCTCGTGTCGCTCGCCGTTCACGCTGTATAACGGCGGTTGCTCCGTTAGACAGCGATCCATCCGCTGTGGACAGCGCGGGTAGAACCGACAGCCGGTGGTCACCTCGCCGCGCATCTGCTCGTCGTCCAGGGAGATCACCGTCTCGCTTCCCCATCGCACCTTGGGATCCGGCACCGGGATGGAATCGATGAGTAATTGCACGTAGGGATGCTTGGGGTTCTCGATGACTTCGACCGTGTCTCCGCGCTCGGCGATGGTCCCCTGATACAGGAGGTAGATCCGATCGCCGATCTGATACGCGGTGCTCAGATCATGGGTGATGTAGAGGAAGGAGATGTTGTGCTCATCCCGCAGGCGAAGCATGATGTCCAGGATCATCGCTCGTAGGGAGGCGTCTACCATGGAGACAGGCTCATCCGCGACGATCAACCGCGGCTTGAGGAGGTAGGCCCGGGCCACCATCATGCGCTGGCGCTGTCCACCGCTAAGCTGATGGGGATACTTCTCCAGCACCTCCTCGCCGCGCAGCCCGACGACATTTAACGCCTCCTCGATCAGGTCACGAGCCTCCTGTTTATTGCGCGCCAGCTTGAAGTTCTTGATGGCCAGATCGAAGATATGCTTCACCCGGTAGAAGGGGTTATATACGGCATACGGGTCCTGGAAGACGGCTTGAACCTCGCGGCGGTAGGCGATGCGCTGCTGGGCGTTCATTTGAGTGATATCGACGCCCTTGTAGAGGATCTGGCCGGAGGTGGGAGTAATGAATCCCAGGACGAGATTGGCGAGCGTGGTCTTCCCGCTCCCGCTCTCGCCCGCGATGGTGGTGATGGTGGCCGGACGCTCCTCGATCGTCATGTTGAAGTTCTGAAGCGCCACCGTCACCGATTTAGAGGCGAACAGTCCCCCGCCATAGATTTTGGTTAGATCTCGAATCTCCAGAAGTGGTTGAGACATCGGAGTCACACCTACCATTGTTCTAGAGCATCTCTGAAATTGGACTTTGGACAACCCGCTCTTCTAACCGCAAAGAGCGCGAAGGACGCAAAGGCTTTTTCAAAATCTTAGCGCTCTTTGCGGCCTTTGCGGTTCATCTCTCCTTAGTCACTAGCGAGGTATCCTCGCCGCTATTCTTCGTAGAGATAACACGCGACCTCGTGCCTGGATTCCAGCTCCAACAGCTTTGGTCTTTCCTCTCGACAGATGTCCATAACATGCGGGCAGCGAAGCTGGAAGATGCAACCAGGCGGCGGATTCCGCAGGTCGTGGGTGAGCCCCTCCGTTAGCTTAAGGGGCTTGCGTTCCTTGATGGATGGGATGGCCTCGATGAGAAGCTGGGTGTAGGGATGCAGCGGCCTCTCAAAGATGGTGTCCACAGGGGCCACCTCGACGATATGTCCCGCGTACATGACGGCGATGCGATCGACCAGCTGCGCCTGCAGACCCATGTCGTGGCCGATGAGGATCATGGAGAGGCCGAAGCGCTCCTTCACATCGAGCAAGGTTTGCCCCACGACGCGTTGAACGACCACGTCCAGCGCGCTGGTGGGCTCGTCGGCGATGATGAGAGGGGGATTCAGCGCGATGGCCATGGCGATGCACACGCGCTGCTTCATGCCGCCGCTCAGCTCATGGGGATACAGGTCGTAAACCCGGCTGGGCAAGCCCACCACGCTCAGCAGGTTCAGGATACGTTCCCTTAACACGCTCCGCGGTTGCTTGCCCTCATGGGTCTCGATAGCATCGGCGATCTGATCCTTGATCTTCATCACCGGGTTCAGGGAGTTCATCGCGCCCTGGGGGATCAACGCCAGCTTGCGCCAGCGGATGCGCCTGAGCTGCCGTTCGTTCAGCGAGGTCATCTCGATGCCATCCAGGAGCACCTGTCCCCCTACGATACGGCCGGGCGGCTGCACCAAGCGCAGGATCGCCATGGCTGCTGTCGTCTTGCCACAGCCCGACTCCCCCACCAGGCCGAGGATCTCCTTGTGGCGAACCTGAAAGTTGATCCCATCCACCGCGCGTACGTCACCCAGGGGGGTGGCGTAATACACCCGCAAGTCCTGGACTTCCAGGACGGCCTTCTCGTCAGAGATCTCGCTTGACATATCCTTGACTTCCCAAGTCACTGTCATTGCGGCCGAGCTCCTCTCAGCCTTGGATTGGCGATCTCATCCAGTCCGATCGTCATCAGGAACAGACCACTAAAGATCACGATCAGCGCCGCGATGGGGACGCCCCACCACCACCACATGCCACGGATGATGGCGGCCGCCCGAATGGCGTAGAAGATGGTCATACCCAGGGTGGGGATCCGGGTGGGTCCCAATCCCAGCACCTCGAGCCCGGTGGCAGCCAAGATGGCGCCGGAGACGTTGCCGGTCAGGCTGGCTGCCAGATAAGGTAGCAGGTTGGGCATCATCTCCTTGAACATGATATCGAAGGTCGAGGCGCCGGACAACCGCGCCATCTGCACGTAGCCATGCTCGCGCATACTGAGCACCTGGGCGCGGATGAGCCGGGTGGGACCAGGCCAGGCGAAAAGAGCCAGCAGCAAGCCCATGTTCTCCACGCTGACCTGGCGCACATAGGCGGAGATCACGATCAGCACGGCCAGAGACGGGATCGTGATCACCGAGTCGGAGATGGTGCGGATCACACTATCTATCCATCCGCCCATAAAGCCAGCCGTGAACCCGAGGGCGATGCCGACCGCCATGCCAATACCTGCCGCGATCAGACCGACGCGCAGCGAGCGCGG